>NZ_JBEZWL010000002.1:0-162077 GCF_040648015.1 Streptomyces sp. NPDC029216
GCGCCCGCGCGGCGCCCGGCCCCCGGCGCCGGGCCCCGCCCCCGGGCGGCGCGCGGCGGGGCGCGGGCGCCGGGGTGCGCCGGGGGCCTGTGGGGGGGGGGGCCGGGCCGGCCCGGCACCTCAGCGGGGCATGGCCGCGATGGCGGCGCGGGCGATCCCCTTGTCGGCGGCCTTCTCCTTGTACTTCAGCGCGTACACCCCGTATCCGATGCCGGCGACGGCGAGCGCACAGGCCGACACCAGGGCGATGGTCTTTCCGGTGCGCCGACGGGGCGGGGGCAGGGGCCTCGTGGGGCTGGGCGTCGGTCTCGGCTCGGCCGTTCCCGCGTCGGCGGGAGCGGCCGGGGCCGGTTCCGGCACGAGGGTGCGGTCCGTGTCGCCGAGCAGCCGGTCGATGCCGGCCCGCTGGGCGGCGATCGTCCGGTGCACGGCGGGCGGCCAGGGCCGGTCGGCGGGCGCGACCCGGCCGAGGAGCGTGAGGAGCTGCTCAGGGGTGGGACGGGCCGCCAGGTCCTTGGCCAGGCACGACTCGATGAACGGGCGCAGCGCCCGGGGCACCCCGTCGAGGTCCGGTGCCGAGTGCGCGACGTTGTACAGCACGCCCGGCACCGACGTACCCGAGAACGGCGGCTTGCCCGTGCACGCAGGGCCTGGCTCAGCGTGGGGCCGGCCACGGACACCGAAGCCAGCCAGGGGGCTTGGGCCTCCGTATCGGCGTCGATCACGCCGGCGGTGTAAGCACCGGACACCTCGCGCGAGGTCCCGAAGCGTGAGGATCATACAGAGAAACGTCTTGCCCCTCCCCCGGCCCTGCGGCTTTCGCCACCCTCGTCACGGAGCGGGACGTTCCGGGACGCCCACCGGCGGCTCGGGGTGCTCGGAACGGATCTCCGGCTCCAGACCCTGCGCGGGCGTGGTGCGGACCCGCCCGACGTCCGCGCGCCAGGCTTCGAAGGCCAGCGTGGTCGCCGTCACCACGGCCAGCCCGAGCAGCCAGCCCCCGACCACGTCGCTCACCCAGTGCACGCCGAGCGCCACGCGGGTGTAGCCCACGCCCACCACCGAGACCGCCGCGCACGCCCACGGCAGCGGACGAAGGCGGCGGGGCACCAGCGGCAGCAGTGCCAGCAGCAGCACCGCGCAGGAGGTGGTGGCCGTCATGGCGTGCCCGGAGGGGAAGGAGAACCCGGGCGCGTGGGAGACCGGGTCGGGCAGGTGCGGCCGGGCCCGTGCGACCACGTTCTTCACCAGCAGGCCGAGCAGACCGCCGGCCGTCGCGGTGACGGCCGCCCACAGCGCCAGCCGCACGGCGCCGCGCACGAGCAGCCACACCACCAGCGCGGCCACGAGCAGCCGCATCGTCACCGGGTCCCACACCACGTGGGTCAGGAAGTCGAGCAGCCGCACCCAGGCGGGATGTTCCAGCGCCGCCGTGTGCAGCCGCTCGGCCGTCCCGCGGTCCAGCCGGCTCAGCGGCGCCCACTGCGACTCGACCAGCACCACGGCGAGCGCGAAGGGCACCGACACGAGGGCGGTCGCGGCCACGGTCGTCAGCAGCCGTGCGCCGAACCGGGTGTCGGGCCCCGAGCGGCCGGGGACGAGCCGGGCGAGCAGACGCCTCGGGGTGGAGGGCCGTGCCGTGCGTGCCATGGTCGTGGTGCTTCCTCTCCGTGTTGTCCGCCGCGCGCCGGGGCTGCCCGCCCAGCTTGTCCGGGCGCGTGGCGCGTTCAGACGCCGGGGTCCTCCGTGACCGGTTCGGTCACCCCGGCCCGTACGGCCTCCAGCTGCGCGGCGAAGGCCAGCCCCAGGAACAGGGCCATGGAGGTCAGGTAGGACCACAGCAGCAGGGACACGAACGCGCTGAGGGGCCCGTACACGGTGGCGAAGGAGCCGTCGGCACCGACGTACAGGCTCAGCCCCCACGTCGCCAGCAGCCACAGCACCAGGTACACCGTCGCACCGAAGGCCAGCCAGGTGTAACCGGGCTGGGTGCGGCGGGGCGAGAGCCGGAATATGGCGCTGGTGGCGAGGAGGGCCAGCAGGACGCCCACGGGCCAGCGCAGCAGGTCCCAGGCGTGGAGGGTGCCCGGGCCGAGGTGGTACACCTCGGCCACGGCGCGGCCGAGGTGGGCGCCGAGGACGGTGACGGCGAAGCTGAGTCCGAGCGGCAGGCCGGCGAGCAGGGACATGACCAGCCCTCGGGTGTACTTGTGCAGGAACGGCCGGTCGCGTTCCGTTCCGTAGATGCGGTTCGCGCCCCGCTCCACCTGGCACAGCGCGGTGGTCACGTTCACGACGGAGAACAGCAGACCGAACCAGAGGGCCATCCGGCTTCCGTCCCCTGGCTGGTGCCGGCTCTGCGTCAGGGCGTCGTCCACCACCTCCTGGCTCGGCCCGCTCGCCAGCCGCCGTATCGTCAGCTCCGCGATCCGCCCGATGGCCTCGGTGTGCAGCGCCCCGGACAGTCCGATGACCGCGATGGCCAGCGGGACGATGGCCAGCACCGTCTGCAGGGCCAGCGCCCTGGAGTGGCTGAAGCCGTCGGCGTACCGGAAGCGGATGAAGGAGTCCCGTACGAGGCTCCAGCCGGCGTGGCGCCGCAGCGCGGCCACCGCCTCCTCGGCGGACAGCTCCTCGCCCTCCGCTTCCAGCTCGGCCGGCACCGCCGCCACGTCCTGGCGTTGCGGTACCCGTGTCGCGGTTCCCATGCCCGTCACCCCTGATCGAAGTCGTTCCTCCGCAACCCGGCTCAGCCGCCGACGGGGTGCGCGGCCGGATCGGCGGCGGCCGTACGCCCCTGCTCCCCCGGTGTGTGCGGCGTGCGCGGCGGGAGCCAGATGCGCAGCGCGCCCGGTTCCACCTGCGCGCTCAGCCGGGTGCCGGTGCCGATGCCGTCGCCGTCGAGCTCGCGCGGCTGGGGCCGGGCGAAGCGGATGTCGACGCGTACGGCGCTGAAGTACTCCAGCGCGCCGCCCGCCACGGTGCCGTACTCGCCGCCGGGCCCGGGCCCGGGCACCGCCCGGCCGGGCAGCATGCGCGCCGTGAGATGCCCCGCCGCCGCGAGCCAGCCGCGGGCTCCGCGGGGATCGAGCAGCACCACCTCCAGCCGACCGCTGTCGGGCCTGGCGTCGGGCAGCAGGGGCAGCCCGCCCTGCAGACTGCCGACGTTGCCGATGACGACCATGCGGGCGCGGCGCTCCCGTACGGGGCCCCCGTCCAGCCGGATCGACAGGCGCATCCGGGGATCGCCGAGGTGGCGGACGGCGGACAGCACGTACGCGGCCCAGCCGAGGCGCTCCTTCACCCGCTCGGAGGCGTCGCCGACCATGGCGGCGTCGAAGCCGGCTCCCGCCATGACGGTGAAGCGGGCGGATCCGAACCCGTCGCCCCGGACCCGGCCCACGTCGATCCGCGCGGTCTCCCCGGACAGGGCCGCCTCCAGCGCTGCCGCCGGATCGGCGGGCAGCTGCAGGTTGCGCGCCAGCAGGTTGCCGGTGCCGCAGGGCGCCACGGCGAGCGGGATCCCGGTGCCGGCCAGCAGGTCGGCGCAGGCCCGTACGGTGCCGTCCCCGCCGCAGACCACGACGAGGGCGGTGTCCTCCTCGGCGATCCGCTGGGCGAGGCCGCCGGCGGCGTGTTCGGCGGTCGTCTCCGTCCACACCTGGCCGGCGTAGCCGTGACGGCGCAGGATGTCCCGCACGCGCTCGGCCAGTTCCGCTCCGCAGCCGTGCGGGTGACGTACCACCACGGCCCGCCGGGGTGCCCCGTCGTGGCGGGCGGGGCGGGCGGACGGGAGCCGCTCGGCCGGGTCGGCGCCGAAGGCGGCGTGCGCGAGCGGCCGGGGCCGGGCGGGCAGCAGCAGCGCGTGCGTCATGACGAGGAGGGTGCAGGAGCCGTTGAGCAGGCCGCCCACCACGTCGGAGGGATGGTGCATCCCCCGGTAGACCCGGGAGAACGCCACGAGCAGGGGAATCAGAAGCAGGGCGGCGACCAGGGCCTGCCGCAGCCATGGCCGTTCGCCGCGCGCGCGGAGCGCGGCGAGGACGGCGAGGCCGCCGAACAGGGCCACCGACGCGCCGACGTGCCCGGACGGGAAGCTGGAGGTCGGCGGGGCGGAGTCCAGTGGGGGCACGTGCGGACGTGACCGTTCCACAACCAGGGTGACCAGCAGGAAGACCGCCGACTGCGCGGCCACGGCTCCGGCCAGGAACACCGCCTCCCGCAGCCGGCGCCCCCGTGAGAACACCAGCATCGCGGCGACGGCGAGGGCGGTGAGGGCGGTGATGCTCTGGGTGCCGGCCAGCAGGGACAACCACTCCGAGAAGGACGTGGCGGGTCCGCCGCGGTGTGCGGCCAGGCTGCGGCTGATGCCGTCCTCCGCCGCCACCGGCCACTGGTCCGCGAGCGGACCGGTGACCATCAGCCCCACACCGACCATGAGCGCGGTCTGTAGCGGGAGCAGCCACAGTACGGGGAGGCGGCCGGGTCCTGCGGGCGCGCTGCGTTCAAGCCTCATTGACGACGTGTAACCCGCTGCGGGCCGCTCATGCGTGTCCGTTCGCGCCGGTGTGCTGCCGCCGCGGCGGCGCGCCGGGCGAGACCACGCGCTCCGAGCCCGTGCAAGGACGCGAAGCGGCCTGCCTGAGCCGGATCGTGCGCCAGGTGGCCCCGGGTCGTAGGGTCAGCGTCATGAGCGTGCCGACGAAGCCAGCCACCCGTCTCAACCGCGGCGATGTGATCGGCTACGAGGGTCGGTGGCGCAGGGTTCGAGCCCTCAAGACCGACACCGGCACGACGGGCGAGGCTTCGGTGATCGTGGCCTGGGAGGAAGGCGGCTTCGACCGCTTCGGGGCCGATGACGAACTCCTGCTGGGAACGCCTCGGACCCTGGGTCGAGAGAGCTGACGCGACCCCTGATCCGCCCCCGCCCGCCGGACGGCCTGACCGGCGGGGCATCATGGCCGTGGACCAGCCGACGGAGACACAGGGGTAGGGGAATCATGGTCGCGTTCCACGCGTCCGCGCTGGACGGACTCGCCCGCAACCCGGCGCTGCCGGCACCGTTGCTGCTGCGCCTGCTCGCCTTCGACGGCGGCGGGGACGGCCCGCCCCGTCACGCCCTCCAGCGGGCTGGGCTCCCCGAGGCGGCCGTCGCGGTGATCCTGGCCCACCCGAACCCGGGCGCCCGTATCGACTTCGCGCAGAGCACCACGGCCGAGCCCGCGCAGCGGGCCCGGCTCGCGGACGACCCTTCCCCCACGGTGCGGGCCGCTCTCGCGTACGGGCCCGCGTGGCACGGCCAGCGTACGAGGGTCGCGCCACTGCCGGACGGCGTGTGCGCCCGCCTGCTCGAAGACCCCGACCCTTCCGTACGGACGGCCCTGCTGGACTCGCCGCATCTCGCGCTGTCGTTCGTGGCCTCCTTGGCCACGCACCGCGATCCGGCAGCGCGCCGAAGCGCGGCGCGCGCGTGGGAGAGGCTGTCGCCAGACGAGCGGTCGGCGCTGCTCGCCGACCCCGACCCTGAGGTGCGGCGGGCCGCCGCACTGTGGGAGTGCCGACGGGACGCACGCGTCACCGCCGAACTCCTCCGCGATCCGGAGTCCGCCGCCGAGGCGCTGCGCCGCGGACTCCTGCACCGCGCCGACGCCGAACGATGCGTCGCCGAGCGGACGCACCTGGCCGCCCTCGCCGAGAACCCGTCGCTGCCCACCGACCTCGTGGAGCAGCTCGCCGTCGACCCCGACGAGGCCGTACGGCTCGCGGTCTCCCTCAGGCCCGAACTCGGCGAGACGCGGCGGATGACGATCGACTTCACGGTGGGGGCCTTCGACAGGGGGAACGTGGAGTGGGTACGGGACGGGCTCGCCGACCCCGAGGTGCTGCGACGGGCCGCGACCTCCGCCCACCCGCTGCTCCTGCGCACCGCCGCCCAGAGCCCCCACCTGCCGCCCGACCTCCTGTGCCTGCTCGCACGCACCGAGGACCCCATGGTGGAAGACCTCTTGGGTGTGCACCACCCCGACACCCCGGAGGAGGTCCTGATGCGTGTGTACGCACGGCTCGGCGGCACGTTCTCCGCCTGGATGGCGGAGACGCACCCCCGCTTCCCCCGCGAGGGTCTCGCCGCGCGCTACGCGGACCACCCGGACGGCAACTACCGACGGCTGGCCGTCCGGGACCCGGCCGCCACACCCGCGCTGATCGAACGGCTCAGCCATGACCCCGCGGTCTGGACACGCCAGGCGGCGGTCGGCGACCCGCGCCTCCCGCTCCCCCGGCTCCGCGAGGCGCTTCATGTCCCCGAACTGGCCTCCAGCGCGGGTGCCAACCCTGCGCTCCCCGAGGACGAGATGGCCGCTGTCCTGGACCGGGCCGGCGTTCCCGCCTGACCGCCTACCGGCCGGCGCGGCGGGAGCGGGCCAGGGCCACTCGGCTGAGGACCGCCGCGATCATCCCGAATACCACGGCCAGGGCACCACCGACCACTCCGTTACCGGTGCCGGGGCCACCGTCGGCGACGGCCAGGTTCGCCACGCCGATGACCATGCCGGTCAGCCCCGCCCCCAGAGCCATGACGGCGCCGCGGACCCGGCACTCGCCGGGGTGCACGTCGTCGTCCTGACCAACTACGGCCTGGACGAGTACGTCTTCGACGCGCTGCGGGCCGGCGCGGCCGGATTCCTGGTCAAGGACATCGTGCCGGATGACTTCCTGCACGCCGTCCGCGTCGCCGCGCGCGGCGACGCCCTGCTCGCCCCCTCGATCACGCGCAGGCTGATCGACCGGTACGTCTCCCGGCCGCTCGGAACCGGGGCCGAGAGGGGGCTGGACGAGCTGACCGGCCGCGAGCGCGAGGCCGTCGCGCTGGTGGCGTGCGGCCTGTCCAACGACGAGATCGCGGACCGCATGGTGATCAGCCCGCTGACCGCGAAAACGCACATCAACCGGGCCATGGCCAAGCTCCACGCCCGTGACCGCGCCCAACTCGTGGTCCTCGCCTACGAGTCGGGCCTGGTCGTCCCGCGCAACTCCGGCTGTGCGGGGGTCAGGTGCGGCTGAGCGCCGCGGCGCCGAAGGAGACGTCGAACCGGTCGCACCAGATGCTGACGCTCGCGTACCTCGACCAGTCGAGGTCAGGGGGAAGCGGGTAGTTCTGGTCGCCCTTGTTGCCCTTCAGCTTGGCGAGGTTGACGTACTGGCCGTCGTCGAAGAGTCCCCAGCCCTCCCTGCCCTCCTTGACGGGCGCGTCACTCAGCCAGACACGCACATCGGGCCCGCTGCTCGTGTCCAGGCCTTCGAGCCGGAGCGTGTGAGTACCGTCCGGAAGCCGGATGATCTTCACGGTGCCGGTCGTGGTGTGCTCGTGGCTGATGAAGGCGCCCTGCGCCACGGTGACCGGCCCGCCCGGAGAGGGCGTACCCGTCGCCGGAGCCCTCGGGGCCGCGTGCGGGGAGGGCAGCGCCTCGTTCACCGTCTCGTCCACCCACAGCGCCCACGGCTTGAACCACACCAGCCCGGCCACCATCGCCGCCAGCCCGGCCATGACCCCCGCCGCCCACCACCGCTTCCTCGTGACGCGCCCCACGACGCCCTCCTTCCAAGCTTTCGGTTCGCCTTCATCCGCCATCCAAGGTGATCGGGTCCTCGTCCGACACCCCTGGCTCCATGACGAAAGGCTTACGGCCCCCTGCAAGAGGTTCGCCGGCCGTGTCGAAGGGGGCTTTTCCTGCTCGGCCCCGCCCGGATCACGGCTCCGTCTGCCCTGAATGTCTGCTTCTGCACCTCTATGTTCCGTGAAGAGGATCACTCTATGCATTGCTTTCCGCATGCCTTCCGAAGACGGGGGCAGCCGGGCCTCCAGGCGGCCGACAGGGCGCCCTGATCCTCCGGGCAACCGGCGGGGGATCTGAAGGAACGAAAGGCAATACCCGACGTGACCGCAGCACAACAGACCATCCACGTGGGCGGCGAGTGGCGAGCATCACTCTCCGGCGAGACCCGCCAGATCATCGACCCCGCCGACGCCACCGTCTTCGCGGTCGTCGCGGAGGGCGGGTGCCGGGACACCGACGAGGCGGTGGACGCCGCCCGCGCCGCGTTCGACGCGGGCGCCTGGCCCCGTACGCCGGTCGCCGAGCGCGCCGCCCTGCTGCGCCGGGTCGCCGACCGGCTGGAAAGCGATCGGGAGCGGATCGCCGCCCTGGAGAGCCGGGACACGGGCAAGACGCTGGAGGAGGGCCGCACCGACGTCGACTGCGTGCGCGACGCCTTCCGCTACTTCGCCGACCTGGTGGAGAAGGAGAGCGCGGAGCGCGTCGTCGACGCCGGTTCGCCGGACATCCGCAGCGTGGTCGTCCACGAGCCGGTGGGCGTCTGCGCGCTGATCACCCCGTGGAACTACCCGCTCCTCCAGGCCAGCTGGAAGATCGCGCCGGCCCTCGCGGCGGGCAACACCTTCGTCATCAAGCCCAGCGAGATCACCCCGCTGAGCACGGTCGCCCTGGTGGAGCTGCTGCTGGAGGCCGGGCTCCCGCTCGGCGCCGCCAACATCGTCACCGGCCCCGGGCACACCGTGGGCGCGCGCCTCGCCGAGCACCCCGGCGTCGACCTGGTCTCCTTCACCGGCGGGCTCGTCAGCGGCACCAAGGTCGCGCGGGCGGCGGCCGACAGCGTCAAGAAGGTCGCGCTCGAACTGGGCGGCAAGAACCCCAACATCGTCTTCGCGGACGCCTGCGCCACCCCCGAGGGCTTCGACACCGCCGTGGACCAGGCCCTCAACGCCGCGTTCATCCACAGCGGCCAGGTCTGCTCGGCCGGCTCCCGCCTCATCGTCGAGGAGCCGCTGCGGGACCGGTTCGTCGCCGAACTGGCCCGCCGGGCGGAGCTGATCCGGCTGGGCCGCGGCACCGACCCCGGCGTGGAGTGCGGGCCGCTGGTCTCCGCCGCGCAGCGGGAGCGGACCGAGGAGTACGTGGCCGGCGCCCTCGCCGAAGGCGCGGTGCTGCGCGCCGGCGGGACCCGGCCGGAGGGGCCGGGCTTCTTCTACCGGCCCACCCTCCTCGACAGGTGCCACCGCGGCATGCGCGTGGTGCGCGAGGAGGTCTTCGGCCCGGTCCTCACCGTGGAGACCTTCCGCACCGAGGAGGAGGCCGTCGCCCTCGGCAACGACACCGAGTTCGGCCTGGCCGGCGCGGTGTGGACCGCCGACGAGGACCGGGCCGACCGGGTGGCCGGGCTGCTGCGCCACGGCACCGTGTGGATCAACGACTTCCACCCGTACCTGCCGCAGGCCGAGTGGGGCGGCTTCGGCAAGTCCGGAATCGGCCGCGAACTGGGCCCCACCGGCCTGGCCGAGTACCGCGAGGCCAAGCACCTCTACCGGAACCTCTCTCCGCGTCCCGTGCGCTGGTTCGCCGGCGGACCGGACGACGGCGCACGGGGCGAGCAGCAGAAGGACCAGGCATGAACCACCAGGACGAGCAGGTGTACGACTACGTCGTCGTGGGCGGCGGGACCGCCGGCTCCGTGATCGCCTCACGGCTGACCGAGGACCCCGCGGTCCGCGTGGCCGTCATCGAGGGCGGCCCCAGCGACGTCGGCCGTGAGGACGTCCTCACCCTGCGCCGGTGGATGGGGCTGCTCGGCGGCGAGCTGGACTACGACTACCCCACCACCGAACAGCCCCGCGGCAACTCCCACATCCGGCACAGCCGGGCGCGGGTGCTGGGCGGCTGTTCCTCGCACAACACGCTCATCTCGTTCAAGCCCCTCCCCTCCGACTGGGACGAGTGGGCCGAGGCCGGGGCCGAGGGCTGGGACGCGGCCTCCATGGACCCGTACTTCGACCGGCTCCGCAACAACATCGTCCCGGTCCACGAGGACGACCGGAACGCCATCGCCCGGGACTTCGTGGAGGCGGCGCAGAGCGCGCTCGGGGTCCCCCGGGTCGAGGGGTTCAACAAGGGCGCCTTCCACGAGGGGGTCGGCTTCTTCGACCTGGCGTACCACCCGGAGGACAACAAGCGCTCCTCGGCCTCGGTCGCCTATCTGCACCCCTTCCTGGACCGGCCCAACCTGCACATCGCCCTGGAGACCTGGGCGTTCCGGCTGGAGCTGGAAGGCACCCGGGCCACCGGGGTGCACGTGCGCACCGCGGACGGGCGGGAGCACCTGGTGCGGGCCCGCCGCGAGGTGCTGGTGTGCGCGGGCGCCGTGGACTCGCCGCGGCTGCTGCTGCACTCGGGCATCGGACCGCGGGCGGACCTGGAGAAGCTGGGCATCCCGGTCGTGCACGACCTGCCGGGGGTCGGCGAGAACCTCCTGGACCACCCCGAGTCCGTCATCGTGTGGGAGACGCACGGTCCGATACCGGAGAACTCCGCGATGGACTCGGACGCCGGGCTGTTCGTCCGCCGGGATCCGTCGGCCCAGGGGCCGGACCTGATGTTCCACTTCTACCAGGTGCCGTTCACCGACAACCCGGAGCGGCTGGGCTACGAACGACCCGCCCACGGCGTGTCGATGACCCCGAACATCCCCAAGCCGCGCAGCCGCGGACGGCTCTACCTGACGAGCCCCGACCCCGAGGTCAAACCGGCGCTGGACTTCCGGTACTTCACCGACGAGGACGACTACGACGGCCGGACCCTGGTCGACGGCATCCGGATCGCCCGGCGGATCGCGGCGGCCGAGCCGCTGGCCGGCTGGCTGAAGCGCGAGGTC
The DNA here is from genome assembly GCF_040648015.1 of Streptomyces sp. NPDC029216. Lineage (NCBI taxonomy): Bacteria > Bacillati > Actinomycetota > Actinomycetes > Kitasatosporales > Streptomycetaceae > Streptomyces > Streptomyces sp. NPDC029216. The sequence goes on from NZ_JBEZWL010000002.1 coordinate 10,726, forward strand.
TGCCCGGGCCCGGAGGTCACCTCCGACGAGGAGCTCAGCGCCTATGCCCGGCAGGTCGCGCACACCGTCTACCACCCGGCCGGAACCTGCCGGATGGGTGCCGAGGACGACGAACTCGCCGTCGTCACCCCTGATCTGAAGGTCCGGGGCCTGGCCGGCATCCGGATCGCCGACGCGTCCGTCTTCCCGACGATGACCGCGGTGAACCCGATGATCGGGGTGCTGATGGTCGGGGAGAAATGCGCCGAACTGCTGGGAGGTACCAGCCGATGAGCCAGTCGAACACGCAGCCGAAGGGGCAGTCGGAGAGCCGGCCGGCCGGATCCGCGGAGGGCGGATCCGGCGCTGTCTTCTCCGTGCGGAACCTGTGGAAGGTCTTCGGGCCGAAGGCCGAACAGGTCCCCGCCTATCCGGAACTGGCTTCGCTGGACGCCGCCTCACTGCGCGAACGGACCGGCTGCACGGCCGCCGTCCGCGACGTCTCCTTCGACGTCCGCAAGGGCGAGGTGTTCGTGGTGATGGGCCTGTCGGGCTCCGGCAAGTCGACCCTGGTCCGCTGCCTGACCCGGCTCATCGAACCCACCTCGGGCACCCTCTCCCTCGACGGCGAGGACATCCTCGCCATGGACCCGGCCCGGCTCCGCGAACTGCGCCGGCACCGGGCCGCGATGGTCTTCCAGCACTTCGGGCTGCTGCCGCACCGCACCGTCCTCGACAACGTCGCCTACGGCCTGGAGATCCAGGGCGTGGGCCGCGGCGAACGGCGCGAGCGCGCCGCGGAGTTCGTGGCGAAGGTCGGTCTGGACGGCTTGGAGCGGCGCCGGCCCGGGCAGCTGTCCGGCGGCCAGCAGCAGCGGGTGGGCCTGGCGCGCGCGCTCGCGGTGGACCCCGAAGTACTGCTGTTCGACGAGCCGTTCAGCGCGCTCGACCCGCTGATCCGGCGGGACATGCAGGAGGAGGTCGTCCGGCTGCACCGCGAGGAGGGCCGCACCATGGTCTTCATCACCCACGACCTCAGTGAGGCGCTGCGGCTCGGCGACCGGATCGCGCTGATGCGGGACGGCCGGATCGTCCAGTCGGGAACGCCCGAGGAGATCGTCGGCTCCCCCGCCGACGACTACGTCCGCGACTTCGTCCGGGACGTGCCGCGCGAGCAGGTGGTGACGGTCCGCTCGGCGATGCGCCCGGCGCGGGCCGAGGAGACCGGGGCCGGACCGGCGCTGGCTCCGACCGCGACCGTCCATGAGGCCATCGAGGCGGTCGCCCGGTCCGGGGAGAACGCGCGGGTCGTCGAGAACGGGCGGTGCCTGGGGGTGGTCGACCAGTCGGTGCTGCTGGGCGTGGTCGCCGGGGTCCCCACCGCGGCCGGGAAGGCGGTGGCTTGATGTGCTCGCCTTCCACCTGGCCGCCGCCGTGCGGCAGCGCACGGGTCCCCGGCCCGGGGCGGTGCGGCCGATGAGCGCCACGACCACCTCCGCTCCTGCCGGCCGTACGCCGACGGCCGATGCCGCCCCCGCCGGCGCATCCGCCGGCAACCCGAAGGCGGGCTCCGGCCCGGAGGCCGGTTCCGGTGGGCCGCGTGCCCTGCTGCGGCGCCGGCGCGGCCGGCTGATCGGTGCGGGCGCGGCGCTCCTGCTCGTCCTGGGCGCCGTCCTGCTCGGCGGCGGCAGCTGGCCCGGGGCGCTCGTCGTGGACGTGTCGTCCCCGCTGGGCCGCGCCAGCGACTGGATCATCGACAACCGCGACGGCCACCCGCTCTTCCTCTACTTCCTGGGGCACGTCAGCAACGTCGTGGTCGTCTCCGTGCGCGCCGTGTACCTGCTGCTGCTCGCCCTCGGCTGGGCCGGGGTGACCGCCGCCGCCGGGCTGGTGGCCTGGCGGCTCGCGGGGGTGCGCCTCGCGCTGGTGTCCGTCGCCGCGTTCGCCGTGTGCGGGCTGCTCGGCATGTGGGTCCCCACCATGCAGACCCTCGCCCTGATGGTGGTGGCGGTCCTGGCGTCCGTACTGCTCGGTGCGCTCCTCGGCCTGGCCGCCGGCCTGTCCGAGCGGATGAACCGTGTGCTGCGGCCGGTGCTCGACACCATGCAGGTGCTGCCCGCCTTCGCCTACCTGCTGCCGGTGGTGCTGGTCTTCGGCATCGGCGTGCCCGCCGCGGTCCTGGCGACCGTGGTGTACGCGGCCCCGCCGATGGCCCGCCTGACCGCGCTCGGGCTGCGCGGCGCCGACGCCGGGGTCATGGAGGCCGCCGCCTCCCTCGGCGCGACCGGCCGGCAGCGGCTGCTGACGGCCCGGCTGCCGCTGGCCCGCAAGGAGCTGCTGCTCGGCGTCAACCAGTCGATCATGATGGCGCTCGGCATGGCCGTCATCGCCTCCGTGATCGGCGCGGGCGGTCTCGGTGACCGCGTCTACCAGGCGCTGGCCTCCGTCGACGTCGGGGCGGCGCTCGCCGCGGGCGTGCCGATCGTGCTGCTCGCCGTGGTCCTGGACCGGGTCACCGCCGCCGCGGGCGCCCGGCTCGGCTCGGCTCCGGCCGGCCCCGCCGGACCCGGCCGCGTCGTGGCCCTGGCGTCGGCCGCCGTGGTCGCCGCGATCGCCGTGGCCGGTCACCTCGCCGGCCGGCTCGGCTGGCCGCAGGCGTGGACCGTGGACACCGCCGGGCCCGTCAACCGGGCCGTGGACTGGATGACCGCGCACCTGTACTCCGGGGTGCCGGTCCTCGGCGGCACCGCCGACTGGGCCGGGCACTTCACCACCGGGGTCCTCAACCCGCTCCGCTCCGGCCTGCAGTGGCTGCCCTGGTGGTCGGTCCTGCTGGCGACCGGCGCCCTCGCCCTGCTCATCGGCACCTGGCGGACCGCCGCCACGGCGGTCCTGGCGATGGCCGCGATCGGTGTCCTCGGCGCGTGGGGACCCGCCCTCGACACCCTCTCCCAGGTGCTGGCCGCGCTCGCCGTGACCCTGCTGCTCGGTTTCGCCCTCGGCGCGGCCGCCGCGGGCAGCGCCCGCCTGGACCGCATGCTGCGGCCCGTCCTCGACGTGTTCCAGACGATGCCCCAGTTCGTGTACCTGATCCCGGTGGTCGCGCTGTTCGGTGTCGGCCGCGCGCCGGCCGCCGCCGCGGCCGTGGTGTACGCCCTGCCCGCGGTGGTGCGGATCACCGCGCAGGGCCTGCGGGCGGTAGACGTCGGCGCGGTGGAGTCCGCACGGTCCCTCGGCGCGACCGGACGCCAGCAGCTGCTCCAGGTCCGGGTGCCGCTGGCCAGGCCGGCGCTGCTGCTGGCCGTCAACCAGGGCGTGGTCCTCGTCCTGGCCGTGGTCGTCATCGGCGGCCTGGTGGGCGGCGGGGCGCTCGGCTACGACGCCGTGTTCGGTCTCGCCCAGGGCGACCTGGCCACCGGTCTCGTCGCCGGTGCCGCGATCGTCTGCCTGGGCCTGGTCCTCGACCGGGTCACCCAGCCGACGCAACGCCGCACCGCCGCCGGAAAGGAGGCCTGAGATGACTCGCATCCGTATCGCCGCCCTGGCCGCCGCCGCGGCCCTGACCGTGGGGGCCGGCCTCACCGGCTGCGGCGCCGCCGACATGACCCGCCAGTCCTCCCCTTACGCGGACGCCGCGGGATCGCGGACGGTGACGCTGTCCACGCAGTCCTGGGTGGGCGCGCAGGCCAACGTCGCCGTCGCCCAGTACCTGCTGGAGCACGAGCTCGGCTACCGCGTGGACACCGTGCAGATCGACGAGGTGCCCGCCTGGGACGCACTCAGCCAGGGACGGGTGGACGCCATCCTGGAGGACTGGGGACACCCGGAGCAGGAGGAGCGCTACATCGACGGCAAGGGCACCATCGCCCGCGGCGGCGACCTGGGGGTCACCGGGCACATCGGCTGGTTCGTGCCGACGTACTTCGCGCAGCAGCACCCGGACGTCACCGACTGGAAGAACCTGAACAAGTACGCCGACCAGTTCCGCACCGCGGAGAGCGGCGGCAAGGGGCAGTTGCTGGACGGCTCCCCGTCGTACGTCACCAACGACAAGGCGCTGGTGAAGAACCTGGGCCTGGACCTCCAGGTGGTCTTCGCGGGCTCCGAGGCGGCCCAGATCACGCAGATCAAGCAGTTCGCCAAGGAGAAGAAGCCCTTCCTGAGCTACTGGTACGAGCCGCAGTGGCTGTTCGAGAAGGTGCCCATGACGGAGGTGAAGCTGCCCGAGTACGAGAAGGGCTGCGATGCCGATCCGGAGAAGGTCGCGTGCGCGTACCCGCACACCCCGCTGCAGAAGTTCTTCAACGCCCGGTTCGCGAAGGACGGCGGTGACGCGGCCGCCTTCCTGAAGAAGTTCCACTGGACGAAGGAGATGCAGAACGACGTCGCACTGATGATCGCGGAGGAGAAGCTGGCCCCGCAGGAGGCGGCGGCCCGCTGGGTGAGGGAGAACCGCGCGACCTGGCGGGCCTGGCTGCCCGCCTGACGGCGCACGGCGGTGCGGGCCGCCCTGCTCGGGGCGGCCCGCAGCCGCGGGCGGCTCGCCGGCGGAGGGGGGTACTGGAGGTGCCGGGCGGCGAGCCGTGGGGGAGCCTGGAGTCATGGACCGTGAGCACGGGAGCCCGCAGCGGGGCCGGGGAGCCGTAGGTGTGCCGGACGGGGACGTCGAGGCTGCCGGCGGGGTGGGTTCTGCGGTCGGAGCGGCGCGCGCGGCCGTCGCCGGCCGCGGCTGGTACCTGATGGACGCGGCCGCAACCTCCCGGTGCCTGGGCGCCGGTCCCGCGGCCTGGGAGCAACTGGCCGGGCATTGGGAGGATCTCGTCGCGGACCCCTACGCGGCCGAACAGGGCACGAGCCGGCTCCGTCGCATCGGACGGTTCCTGCTGTCGCGGTCGGGCGAGATCAGCCCGCTGCCGCACGAGACGTTCGTGCAGCCGCAGGCCAGCAATCCGCTGTACGTGGACGTCGAGCGCCGTTTCGAGCCCCTCACCGCCGCGTTCCGGGGCGAGCCCGTGCTGGGGGCGTTGATCCGGACGCTCGGCGAGGTGGCCGCGGGCCTGGACGACAGCGGACAGTGGATCGTCCGGGTGCATCCCTTCCGGGTCCTCGCCCAGACCGGCAGCCTGGGCCAGCCGACGCCCGAGGGCCGTCACAAGGACGGGGTCACCCTCGTGTCCTCGCTGCTGATCGGCCGCCGGAACGTGACGGGCGGCCGCAGCACCGTGTACGACGCGGAGGGCGCGGAGATCGCGTCGGCCACGCTCAGCGAGCCCGGCAGTCTGCTGCTGAGCGACGACCGGGCCACCTGGCACGCCGTCTCGCCGCTGCAGCCGCGGGATCCGGCCCGTCCGGGCCACCGGGACGTCCTGGTGACCACCCTCGCCGCCCCCTGACCTCACCCCGGCGCTGCTCGGCCGGCGGCGGTGGCGAGCACGAGCCGGTCCACCACCGTCTCCGGTCCGCTGTCGCCCGCGGCCCAGGCCCGCTGCCGGGTCGCGCCGTCCCCGCTCGCTGCCAGCCGGCCGAACAGAGCCGTGACCGCGCTCAGGTCGCCCGTCTCCTCCAGCGCCTCCCGCGTGGAGGCCGTCATCTCCTGGGCCAGCTCGGTGACCGGCCGGGACCGGCCGGTCCATGGGTCGAAGCCTTCACCGCTCCATCCGTCGCGGGCCGCCCGCCAGCACGCCGCCCGCAGCACCTCCCCCGGCCAGGCCCGCCCGCGGTCGCCACGCCGCGCCCGGCCGGCGGCGGTGACGACGAGGGCACGCAGGAGAACGGCGACGGCGACCGTGTCGTCCAGGTCCTGCTGTACGTCCATCGCCCGGATCTCCAAGGTCGGCAGCCGGGGGTTGGGCCGCACGTCCCAGAACGGCAGGTCCGGGTCCAGCATGGCCTCGGTGCCGGCGATGGTTTCGGCGAGCCGTTCGTGCTCCTGCCACGAGTCCGCGTACGGAGGAGGCCCCAGGCACGGAAAGCGGCTGCGGATGACCGACCGCCAGCTCGCATAACCCGTATCGCGGCCCCGCTCGAACGGCGAGTTGGCACTCAGCGCGATCAGCAGCGGCAGCCAGGGCCGGAGATGGTTGGCCGTCGCCACGGCGAGCCCGCGGTCGGGAAGGTGCACGTGGACGTGGAGGGCGCTGATCGCGAAGTCGTCCATCATGCTGCGGTACTGCGCCCGGCCGGCCTGGTAGCGCGGATGGCCGGCGACGCGCACCGGCCCCTCCTCCTGCAGTACCGGCGTGCCCGATGCGCACAGCGCCACCCCCTCCGCCCGGGCCGCCGCGACCAGTGCGGCGCGCACCCGCTCCAGCTCTCCGCGCAGTTCGGCTGCCGACCTGCACGGCGGCGTCCGCCCCTCCACCTGGCACAGGGCGAACTCCTCGGTCACCAGATCACCCACCTCGCGTGCGGCACGCCCGGCCACAGCCGGCCCGGCCGCGACGACCAGACGGGTAACGGGATCGACGAGGAAGAACTCCTCCTCCACGCCGATCGTCACCACCCCACCGCCACCGGACACAGCGGGCCCGGACCTGTAGTCGCTCATGGTCCCAGCATCCCCCGCCACCCCCCGGCCCGCCGTGGCCGCGCGGCCGGGGCACCCGGATGAGGCCGGTAGGGCTGCGCGTACTGTCGGCCGGATGACAGAGCACCACACCCTCACGGTGAACGGCGTCCGGCTGGCGTACCAGGTGGCCGGCCCGGCCGGCGGCGACCCGCTGCTCCTGCTGCCCGCGCTGGGCGGGACGGCGGACGACTGGGCCCTCGTACGGGAGGCACTCGCGCGGGACCGCCGGGTGTACGCCCTGGACCTGCGGGGCCACGGCCGCAGCGAGCGGACCGGCGCGTACTCGCTGGAGCTGATGCGCGACGACGTGCTGGGATTCCTGGATGCGGTCGGCCTGGACCGCGTGGACCTGGTCGGCCACTCGATGGGCGGTGTGGTGGCGCAGCTGGTCGCGCAGCACAGCCCGTGGCGGGTGGTCCGGCTGGTCCTGGAGGACGCCCCGGCGCCACTCCCCCGCGAGCCGGTCGCTCCGGTACGGCCCGAGGGGGAGCCGGACTTCGACTGGGCGATGGTGCGCGCGGTCCGGCGTCAGCTGGACCGCCCCGACCCGTCCTGGCTGGAAGGCCTCTCCCTGATCACGGCCCCGACCCTGGTGGTGGCGGGCGGGCCGGACAGCCACATCCCGCAGGAGGCCGTCACCGAACTCGCCCGCCGGCTCCCGGACGCCCGCCTCACCACGATCCCGGTCGGCCATCTGGTGCACGCCGGCGCCCCGGAGGAGTTCACCGGGGCGGTCACCGCGTTCCTCGCCGAGGTACCGGACGGCGAGATCGCCCGGCGCTGGCTCGCCGAGGACGGCATCACGCAGACCGGGCACGACGCCTGGTACGACGCGGAGCCGCCCGCCGAGGACCTCACCACCGAGGACCTGTGCAACGGGCTCGGTTCGATGGCCTTCACCGACGAAGCGCTCGACCTGGCGGGCAGGCTGCGGGTGGCGCTCGGGCTGATGGACGTGCTCGGCGGTCACTCCCTGGTGACCGGGCAGGTCCACTCGGCCCACGTCGGGCCCGAGGGACCGCTGCCGGCGGACCTGCTCTGGGGCGGCTACCGCCGGAGGCTCGAAGCCGTCCGGGAGTACCCGGCGATCACCGGCTCGCTCCGGCTCGAGTGGTTCATCGCGCAGACCGCCGAGGAGGCCTTCGCCGAGGTACTCGGCAACGACCGCCACCGGCTGCTGCCCGGCGCCCCGGAGCCGCTGCTGCGCCGGGCGCGCCGGGTCCTGGAGAGTTCCGGCCCGGTGTCGTGGAAGGCCAAGGCCGCCACCTACGAGGCGGCGGCCCGGGTGCCCGAGCTGCACCCGGCCGTCTTCCGGGCCCTGCTGAAGAGCTACCACGTCGTGTACGGGCAGCTCGAACCGGAGCCCGCGCTCGCCCTGCTGGACCGGCTGGAACTCCCCGCCGGCACCGAGCACCTGGCCCCGCTGCGGCGGGTGCTCGCCGGGGGACATCGCCATCACCGGCACAGCCCGGAGGCCTGGAGGGCGGAGGGCTAAGCGCCCGGGGCGTCGGGACGGAGTTCCCTGGCTTTGCCGCCGAGGTGGTGACCGAGCGCACGGTAGGCGTCGAACTGGGCGTGGTCGAACCACTGGTCGAAGGTGGCCTGGCGGGGGAAGGCCGGCTCGCGCAGGGCGTAGCTCAGCAGTTCCTCCGGCATGTCGGGGGTCAGGGTGGCCTTGACGAAGATGATCGTCCCCTTGGTGTCCTTCGGCGTGCCCGGCGAGAACTCGACCTCCTCCGGGTACTCGATCGTGCCGCGCACCACGCAGGTGGCGGAGAAGCGGGCGTTCAGGGCGGCCAACGGTGTCTCGGGCGAGAGGGGTTTCCCGCTGCCGGGTACCAGGTCCAGCAGGTTCCGGCCCTGCTCCCTGTTGAACGTGATCTTCACGCCGAGGTCCTCATAGGCCAGCGTCACGGCCTGGGCGAGGGTGGTGGCCAGGGGTGGGGTGTCTCCGGAGGAGTCGATGACGTAGACGGTCCGGCAGCGGAGCCGCAGCATCTCGACCAGGCCGAGGTTGTCGAAGTGCCCGCCGTCGGTGCACAGCAGCAAGGGCGTGGTGTCGGAGAACCAGCCCACCAGTTCCTGGAGCTGGTACCGCAGCCGCCGTACCCGGGGAAGCCGCGGCATGATCCGGTCGGGCCCGTACTTCGCCAGTTCCGCGATGTAGAGGGGGTTCGGAACCCACGTGCCCAACCGTACGTTGGACAGCGCGAGCAACCGCTCCATGAACATCGTCTGGGAGCCCATCGCCGAGGCGAAGGCCGCTCCTGACACGGCGACGGCGGACTGTACGGTCAGGTCGCGCCCGATCAGCTCCGGGGCCGTCGCCTGCAGGGTGCTGGTGCGGACCCAACCGGTATCGGGGCCACCGCAGTAGTCGGAGGCGAAGGTGAAGGGCACGGCCGGGCGCCCGGGCGCGGTCCGGTTGCGCAGCGAGACGGCCGCCGAGGCGGCGAAGATGACCTGGGGGAAGCCCTCCACCCGCTGCGCGTAGGGGTGCAGCGGGGTCGGCTCGCGGTTGTAGTCGTACGGCAGGGCGCCCACGGAGCCGCCCTTCAACACCGCGCGGCGGACGGCGAAGGCGCCTGCCAGCCGTTGCCGGTAGAAGGGGTGCAGGCTGAACGTGGTCTGGTCGATCACGAGCGACAGCACGAGCAGCGCGAACGGAATCCCGGCCTTCCACCAGATGTTCCAGCTGCCCGCGTAGACGGCGGCCCAGGCCATGAGGGCGAGGTAGAAGAACGTGACCAGGAGCAGCACCAGCCAGCACACCACGGCTTTCACCCAGCCGCCGCCGACCTGGACGACGAGGGAGCGGCCACCCTTGCGGAACGGGCTGGTCCGTTCTCCCTCCGGCGTCAGCTGCTTCACCGTCTTGTGCACGACGGTGAACCAGGTGCCGACCGCGGTCACCGCCGCGGTGAGCGCGGCGAGCAGCGACAGCCCTCTGCCGTCCTTGTAGAACACTCCCTGTGCGTGTGCCAGCCAGGCGAAGAACCAGATCAGCGCCGGGAGGACGATGGAGAGCAGGGCGACCGCCAGGGCCATCGCCACGATCGCCTTCACGATGCTGCGCAGCCAGGCGGGGCGGGACGCCTTGGTCCACGCTCCGGCGAAGGCGAAGGCCACCGACACCAGACCGGCCAGGCCGAACAGGGCGAGGACGGGCAGCCAGGCGTTCGGGTACAGGTGAAAGGGCGGCAGGAAACCCTTCGCCCGCGGGACGAAGCGGTGCAGGTCGGTCAGCGGAAGGCGCGAGTAGAACGCGTTGAGGAACTGGCCCACCACGGCGAAGACCAGCGCCAGCATGCCGAAGGAGACGGCCATTCCCCGCAGCACCGCCCCGGCGGCGTGCAGCTTCTCCTTGGGCATGTCCGCCAGGTACTTCGCGTGCCGGCGGATGTGGTCCTCCTCCGGGCTGCCCGGCGCGAACACGTCCGCGGGCTGTGCGAGTCCGGGCCGCGGCACCGAAGGGTTCCCCTTCGCATCCACGAACCGGGCATCGGTCAGGGCCAGTTGGAGGGCCCCGGCGGTGTAGCCGCCGCCGGACACCGACACCAGGTAGTCCGCCTTGAGCAGTTCCTCGCGCAGTGCCTGCAGGGCGCCGAGGGTGACCGACGCCGACCGGATGCCGCCGCCGGAGACGCAGAAGCCGAGCTCCCCGGGCCTGCGGCCGGGCGGCTGGTACCGGCGGTTGCGCTGGCGCACCGACGCGCTGTCCTTCGGGTCCGCGGCCAGGTGTGGCCTCGCCGGGTCGGGAGCGGTCCACTCGGACAAGGGTTCCCAGTCGTGGGGCGCGGCGGGCGGGAGGATCAGGTCCGGCAGGTCCTCGCCGGCCGGGGCGGGCTGATCCACGTACTCCACGACAGGACGGGGGCGGCCCTCGCTCGTGGTCCTCACCACGGCAGGGGCCAGCACCCGGCGGGAACAGAGGGTGCCGACGGTCAGGAGCGCCGCTGCCACCAGGGGGATGAGGAGCGCCCATTTCAGCTGGGCGAAGTGGCTCGCCCATTCCAGGTTCCGCTCCAGATCACGCTCCGGTCCTCTGCGCAGGGCGTCGGCGAAGGGCAGTACGGGACCCATCGGGTCAGCCTTGATCCGGTCCAGGGCCTTCCAGAGGAAGGCGTTCTCCACGCAGTCCGCCGCCGCCACCACGGGGGTGAGGATGACGGCCCGGAGGGCCCACAGTCGCGTGACCTTCCGGTAGAGGAGCAGGCGCCCGAGTCCGAACGCCCCGGCGAGGGCCGTCGCGTACCCGGGGATGAACCAGCACCAGTCCAGCACGAGCCCGTCCTGGAAGAGCTCGGCCCCGCCCCCGGCCTTCACGAGGCCGCGGGCCCCCGCGGCGGTCGCCGCGAACTGCAGCCGCAGCTCCCCGTCCCCCGAGGGCCTGGCCCCGAACGGCGGAGCCGCCCCGTACCAGAGGACCATGGAGAGACCGGCGGCGAGCCCGAACAGGCACAGCCCCACCGCCCAGCCCGGTACTTCCCGAAGTTTCAACTGCGCCTGAGCATTCGGCATGCACGCAGAGTAATGGCCCGGAGATGTCTGGTGCCGTTTTGTCCGGTACTCGCGACGGAACAGGACCCGCTCGGCCCCACCCGACGAGGGAACGGGCGTCCTACCACCCGTGCCAGTTCTGGTCGTGTGTCCGGTGGCTCTCGGTCAGCCCGCCCCGGAAGAACCGCTCGTAGTAGCCGTTCTCGACGTGATGGGCCTGAAGCCAGACGCCCGGTACGTGGATCGTGTCGCAGTGTGCGGGAAACCGTCCGTGCGTCTCGTAGATGTAGGTGCAGATGTCCCGCGTGCAGGCGATGACGTCGGCGGAGTAGTCACTGGCCTGGTGCAGGTAGCGGCTGCCGAAGTCCCCGCGGTAGATGCGGGCGAACAACGCCTCGTCGGCATAGATGCCCTTCGGCCCGAACTTGCCCGCCACGACGGCGTCGACCGCCTCCCCCATGCTGCCGTGGTTGGGCGGACACATCGCCTTGATGAGGTACTCGCCGTTGTGGCGCAGGGCGACGGGGGCCGCCCGCAGGTTCGCGTAGCCGGGGAGCGGAACGTGCCAGCGCAGCAGGTCCGCCGGTCTCCACCTCGGGGTGGTCCAGTCGAAGCCGAGCATGGGGCCGTAGTCGGCGCGGAACTTCGGGTCACCCAGCATGATCGGCGGGGCGAGCGAGGCGTGGATCCAGGCTCCGAGACCCATGGCGTCGGCGGTGAGCATGAGGTTCTGGAGCAGGAGGTCGGCCTCGATCTGCGTGCGCATGGCCCAGATGGCGCCCAACGGCAGCTTGATGTCCTTGTTCAGGAATCCTGACTTCACCCACTTCCGCACGCCGGCCGGACGGTAGAGGTTCCGGTCGTCGACGATCGTCGGCCGTGCTCCCTCGGGCTGGGTCAGCAGGTACATCAGCCCGTTGATGTACTGCCGTGACAGGTCCACCACGGGAAGCAGGAGTGTCGTGCCGGGCAGGTTCGACAGGAAGCGGTTGGAGTCGAGGTAGGCGGGGAAGTCCCGCTTCCCGTCCGGTACGTCGAGACGGTGGTCGAGCAGCCGCACCTTCGCCTCGGCCGCGCGGGCGCACAGGGTCTCGGCGTCGAACTCCGGCGTCGTACCGTCGGCCGGAGGAGGCAGTTTGCGCAGGAAGTAGGTGCCGGTGTCGTTGATCAGGAAGAAGTGTGTGCCCTGGGCGTTGTCGGGGCTGCCGGCGGTCCTGCCGGGCATGTTGAGGTTCGGTTTGGCCATGATGGGTTTGCCGTCGCGCGGATCGGCGAAGGGACGGTCCGGCATGGTGAGGCCGGAGCACCCCGTCATGGCGATCAGGACGGCCTCTTCGAGTTCGGTGAGCGGGGTTCGTGGTTCGCTGGAGGCCCAGCTCATCGAACCGGCCTCGACCGAGCTCCCTCGGCTGACGCGGTGGGTGCGGCGATGCCAGATCGAGGTGAGCAGCGGTTGGTTCATCAGGGCCTCGAACCCGGCACGGCTGCGGGTGTTCAGCGGGTCGTTCATACCTCGGTCCCTTCAGGGCGCGCCCGAGGCCCGACACTCGGACCCGGGTGCCACGTCCGCCCCACACCGGTGACCATGGCGGGCGTCAGTCGCGGAGGCGGGCTTCGACCGTCTCCACGAGTCCGGCGATGACGCCGTCGGGGGACGGGCTGTAGTGGGGAACGGCCCAGCGCGTGATCCTGGCGTCGATCAGGGTGGGCCGGCCGGAGGCCAGCGCTGCGCTGAAGGCCTTCTCGAACGCGTCGAGCGTCTCGACGCGGTAGCCATCGGCGCCGCATGCCCGCGCGTATGCGGCGAAGTCGGGGTTCTGGAACTCGACCAGCCCCGTCTCTCCGTAGGTGGTGAGCTGGAAGAGTTTGATCAGCTTGAATTCCTCGTCGTCGAAGATGACCCAGATGACGGGGATCTCGTGCTCGACGGCCGTCATCAGCTCGAAGCCGGACAGCGAGTAGCACCCGTCGCCGCAACCGACGACGACGGTCCGTTCCGGGTGCGCGAGCTTCAGGCCGATGGCGCCGTTGACGTGCCCCGCCATCGGGCCGAACGACCCGGCCTTGCGGAAGTTCTGTCCCTCCTCCAGCTCCACGTAGTAGCCGAGCCAGGCGAGGTGTGCTCCGGCGTCGGCGAGCAGAATCCCCTGCGGGGGCAACATGCGGCCGATCGTCTGGGCCAGCTCCCCCGGATGGATCCTTCCGGGCAGGTGGACGATGTGGCGGGCCTCGTAGTCGCGGCCCGCCACATCGGCCGCGGGGACCTCGCCGACCTTCTCGTCCAGGGCCTCGTTCAGGGCCGCCACTGCCAGGCGCGCGTCCGAGTGCAAGGGGTAGTCAGGTTTGTAGGCCTTTCGGAATTCGGCCTCGGAGATGTTCACATGGACGAGTACCTTGTTCGCGAAGAGGTCTTCGCGGTAGTTGAACGTGGCGTGCTGGTTCAGGGAGTTGCCGATGCACAGCACGACATCGGCCTCGCGGAACGCCTTCCACGCACTGGAGTGACCGCTGTCCGCGAAGACGCCCAGCGACAGCGGGTGTCCCTCCGACACGATGCCCTTGCCGTCCAGCGTGGTGAGCAGAGGGATCCGGAACCGTTCGATCAGCCGCAGGACCTCCGCTCCCGCCCCACTGCGGATCGCGCCGAAGCCGACGAGCGCCACGATGCGCTTCCGCTGGGCGAGGGCCTCGGCCAGCATCGACGCGACTTCCTCCACGCGCGCCGGATCCGGGACGACCGGCGGCACATGGAGCCGGATGTCGCGGAAGTTCGTGACCTCGACGCCGCGGTGGGTGAGGTCCTCGGGGACATGGATGTGGACCGGTCCGGGCCTGCCTTCGAACGCGGTGTTGACCGCCTCCTCAAGCACATCGCACGTGTCCGCGGCATCGGTGAGCAGGAAGGACTTCTTCGTCGTGGCCGCGAACATGGCCCGCGAGTCGGGCGTCCTGTTCAGGCCCGAGGTTTCGTTGAGTGATCCCCACCCTTGCCACGCTCTCGACGCGTACCCCGACACGGCCAGAACCGGGTAGGAGTCGGACATCGCCACGGCCAGGCCGGAGAACAGGTTGAAGGCGCCCGGTCCGGCGGTTGCAAAGCAGAAGCCGAGTTCGTTGCTGTACATCGCGTACCCGCAGGCCATGAAGGAGGCGGCCTGCTCGTGCCGGGTGATGACCGGCCGGATCTGCCGTGAGTGCTTCAGCGCCAGCATCAGGCCGGCGGCGTTCTCTCCGGCGCCCCCGAATGCGGCCCGCACCCCGATTCCTTCCAGTCCCTTGACCAGGGCTTCGTAAACTCTCATCGCCCTCTCCCCGGTTCCCTCGCCCCCTCCGACTGACGTTCGAATTTGCTGCCGCGGGTCGGATTCCAGAATCCAGCTTGCCATTGGTCGCTGCATCCCGCTCCTGCACACGGCGTGGCCCGTCCCGGCGACGGCCGCGGGCTGCGGGGCCTCGGCGCGGGTCCCGACGCCACCCGTCTGCGCCGTTCCGCGCGACGCGACCGCACCGCTGCGTCAAGGTTGCCGTGTGTAACGGAGGTGCCCGCAGGCTCAGTCTCGGGCAGCCGCGCAGCGTCGCCCCGACACGGCCTCCAGCTTCAGGTCCGGCCGACCGGGGGCGCCTTGGCGAAGAGGCACACATGGACGAGATCGGCCAGTACGAGCACTACGTGGGCGGGAACCCGGATGCGGAACGGCTCCATTTCGAGCGGCTTGCCCATGACCTCATGCGGGTCCAGCTCAAGTCCAGGAAACGCAGCGGCGCCGCCGACATCGCGCGGACGTTCCATGCCAAAGGGGTCCTCGGCGCGGAGAACGCGCGCCTGAGGTTCAGCGACGACCTGCCGTCGGACCTGCGGACCGGCTTCGCGAGTCCCGGCGCCGAGTATCCCGCCACCGTACGGCTCTCGAACGCGAACGGCTCCCGTCAGCCCGACCACGCCCCCGATCTGCGCGGGGCGGCCTTGCGCATCGCGGCAGGGTCGGACGAGGCGCACGACCTCCTCATGACGAGCCATCCGGTCTCGCACGCACGCGACGCGCGCGAATTCGTCGAATTCGCGAAGGCGATGGCGGGCGCCGACTCGACGCTGCGCAAGGGCTTCGCGCTGTTCGTCAGGCTGCCGCTCACCGTCGGCTGGTCCACCGCCGCGCGCATGCGCCACAACGTGCGTGCCGGTACGCGCCACACGGTCCGCAGCCTGGCTCTGGAGACGTACTGGAGCCGCGGCGCCGTCCTGTGGGGCGGTGCGGGACCGGTCCGGTACCAGTTGCGCCCCGCCGGGGACGCTCCGCCGGCCCCGGACCCCTCCCCCGGCGACCCCGACCATCTGCACCACGAACTCGCGGAGCGGCTGAAGAGGGCGGACGTCGTCTTCGAGCTGTACGTCCAGCGCTACGTCGATGCCCGGCGCACACCCGTCGAGGACGGCACCGCCGAATGGAAGGAGGGGGACACCCCTCCCGTGCGGGTGGCCACCCTCACCATCCCGCGCCAGGACATCGACTCCGCCGAGGCCCGGGCCGCAGCCGCACGGGTCGAGCAGGTCGCCTTCAACCCGTGGAACACCACGGAGGCGTTCCGGCCTCTCGGAAACCTCAACCGTGCACGCAAGGCCGCCTACGAGGCCAGCAGCGCGCACCGCCTGGGCCAACGGTTCGCCACTGTCCAGCCCCGGCGCAATGCCGTACTGGG
Organism: Streptomyces sp. NPDC029216; assembly: GCF_040648015.1. Lineage (NCBI taxonomy): Bacteria > Bacillati > Actinomycetota > Actinomycetes > Kitasatosporales > Streptomycetaceae > Streptomyces > Streptomyces sp. NPDC029216. Next base: position 26,468 of record NZ_JBEZWL010000002.1, read on the forward strand.
CGTTCCGCTGCGCGGCGCCTTCCGTGTCCTCAACCGGTTCGTCCCCTGGCACCGGCTGCCCGTACCCCTCGGCCTGCTGAACCTCGTGGCCCTGCGGCAGCAGCTGCGGCGGTCCAACCTGATCGACACCGACAGCCACGAGGCCCCGCCCAGGACTCAGCCCGTGCCCGCGGCCATCGACGAAAGCATGCGGGTCGCGCGGAGCTACGACGGCACCTACAACGACCTGTCCGCGCCGACGATGGGCGCCATCGGGGCCGCCTTCGGCCGCAACCTTGCCCCGGTCTACCAGCCGGAACTGTTCGACGTACCCAACCCGGTCACGGTCAGCAGGGAACTGCTGCACCGCGACGCCTTCATCCCGGCGCGTTCGCTGAACATCCTGGCCGCCGCCTGGATCCAGTTCCAGGTACACGACTGGGTCAACCACAAGCGCTACCCGACCGGTACGAAGACCGTCGAGGTACCGCTCCCGCCCGATGTCACGTGGAAGAACACGCCGGGCGGACCTCCCGAGAAGGTGATGCGCTTCGCCGAGAACGAAGGGCTGCACCCGGCCGACGGCCAGGGACCACCCACGCTCTTCGCCAATGCGGCGTCCCACTGGTGGGACGGTTCGGAGATCTACGGCGGCGACAAGGAAACCGGCATGTCGCTGCGAGAACCGGACGGTGGCGCCACCCTGAGGCTGGACGACGGCCACCTTCCGGTCGGGCCGAACGGCCTCCCGCTCACCGGGTTCGCGGAAAGCTGGTGGTTCGGCCTCAGCGCGATGCAGACCCTCTTCGCCCGCGAACACAATGTCGTGTGTGAGGCCCTGCGGCAGGAATACCCGCGCCTGGACGAGGAACGCGTCTACCACACGGCGCGACTGGTCGTCTCGGCGCTCATCGCGAAGATCCACACCGTGGAGTGGACTCCCGCGATCCTCGCCACCGAAGTGATCGACATCGGTCTGAAGACCAACTGGCAGGGCCCGCCGAAGAAATGGCTCGACCAGTTGGGTCTGTGGCTCTTCGAATCACACTCGCTGACCGGCATCCCCGAGACCCTGCCGGACCATCACGCCGCTCCGTACTCCCTCACCGAAGACTTCGTCACCGTCTACCGCATGCACCCGCTGCTCCCCGATGACTTCGAGATCGTGGACCACCGGCTCGGCCGACGTCTGGACACCCTCGGGTTCAACGACCTCCAGGGGTCCGCCACGGAACTCCTGATGCGCAAGACCGGCCTGGCCAACTCGCTGTACTCGCTCGGCACGGCACATCCCGGCGCGATCACCCTGCACAACTTTCCGCGAGCGCTCCAGGCGTTCGAGCGGGACGGCGAGATCATCGACCTGTCCGTGGTCGACCTGGTGCGGACCCGGCGCCGCGGGGTTCCCCGGTACAACGACTTCCGGGCCGGCCTGCACAAGCCGCGCCTACGGCGCTTCGAAGACCTGACCTCCGATGCGGAGACCGTCGCGCGCCTGAAGGAGGTCTACCGCGATGTCGATCACATCGACACCATGGTGGGTCTCTTCGCCGAGAACCCGCCGCACGGCTTCGGCTTCAGCGACACGGCGTTCCGCATCTTCATCCTGATGGCGACCCGACGCCTGCAGAGCGACCGCTTCCTCACGGTCGATTTCCGGCCCGAGGTGTATACGCCCTTGGGCATGGACTGGATCGCACGCAACGGCATGACCAGCGTGGTACTGCGGCACTGCCCCGAACTGGCGGGCTGCCTGCCCCGCACGGCGAGCGCCTTCGCACCCTGGCGTGTGGCTCCCGCGAAAGGCGCCGGGGGAGGCCGCGGATGAGTGGGCGGGAAGAATCCCAGGCATCTACGCCTGGTCGAAGGACCAGGCGAGTGCCACTTGCCCTTCTTCCGGGACGCCTCCGGCACGGCGGTACGTCGCTCGTGCCGCCACGTTGTCCTCGTCCGTGATGGTCCACATGCCGTAGCAGTTCCGTTCGCGCGCCAGGTCCGCGAGCGCCGACGCCAGGGCCCGGCCGACACCGCGCCCGCGGAACGGCTCGTCCACACCCAGCTCGTACAGGAACATCTCGGTGCCCTTGTCCGGGTGCGTCATCTCGACGCCGGTGGCCATCCCTGCCGGGACGTCATCGACGTAGGCGACCAGAAGGTGGTGGCGCTCGTCCGCCAGGAACCTCTCGGTCGCCTCCGGCACAGGGGGCACATCGAAGAGATGCCCGGCGGCAAGGACGGCCTCGGCCGTGGTGATGCGGCGGATCTCCATGAACGCGATCCTGCCGGATCTCGCCACGACCTGCACCGCGTTTCCCTTGAGCAGAGCCGAACCCGGGCGCCTGAGCCCCGGGGGTCGCGCCGGCGTGTGACAGCGATGTACGGAACATGTCACAGGGCTCGTACGGCCCGGTTCCCCTGCTTTCCACGGAGCCCCATCGGTGGGATGTTGCGGGCCGGAGCGGCCCGCCGCAGGCCGCAGGGAGAGATGGGGTGGGCATCTTGACACGCCGCCAACACCGCACCACTGGTAAGGGAAGATCCGCCGGAAGGGCGCGGGGAATCCGCCGGACCGGAGCGAACGGCACGACACGGCGCAGCTGGGCGGTGGTGACCGCCACGGCGGTCGCCGTGGCCGCATCCCTGACCCTCGGCGCCGCAGGAGACGCGGGGGCGGCAGGGGCGGCGGGGGGCCGCCCGATCGTCTTCGCCCGCTACACCGCGGCAGCCCCCACGGAGGACCTCTACGCGATCTCCCCCAGTGGCGGCACGACCGTCAAGCTCACCCACACCCCCACCGTCAGCGAGGTCATGCCCAGTTGGTCCCCGGACGGCAAACGGGTGGCCTTCGTCCGCTACGGATCCGGTGGCGCCATCGACGGCATCTGGACGATGAGCACCACGGGCAGCGACCTGAAGGCCGTCCCCGGCACCAAGGGCGCCTCCGACCCGGCGTGGTCCCCGGACGGCAAGCGGATCGCCTACGCCAAGCCGGTCGGCACCCAGCGCGAGATTTACGTGGCCGACATCCACGGCACTCCTGCCACCCGGCTCACTCACACCGCGGCTGACGACCTCCATCCGACGTGGTCCCCGGACGGCAAGTACCTGGCGTTCAGCCGAGCGGACGCGGGCGGACACAGCCGGGTGATGAAGATCCGGCTGTCCACCCTGGCCCAGACCGCGGTCACCGGGCCGAGCTCCCACGACTGGACGCCCGACTGGTCGCACGGGAACCGGATCGCCTTCAGCCGAGTGGACTCCTCCGGCTTCGCCCACCTCTACCTGGTCCGCCCCGACGGCACCGGCCTCCACCGCATCACCGCGGCCCGCGCCAACGACAAGAACCCGTCCTGGTCCCCGGACGGCAACAGTCTGGTCTTCACCAGGGGTGGCGTTGACGATGCGGACCCCGAACACCTCTACCTGGTACGGGCCGACGGCACCGCACTGACCCAGCTCACCAAGACGGACTCCCATGACCTGGAGGCCGACTGGCGCCCGTGAACCGCCGGTCGGGGGCGGGCCCGGTCGGTGCGGCGCGCGGAGATCACCCGGCTGCCCGGCACGGCTGCGCGGGTCCTCGCCCGCTGCTCTCGCACACTCGTGGGAGCGCCACGCGGGGCGGCGCGGTGTCCGAGGGAGTGACCGTGGTGGATGTGGGACGACGTGCCGCGCTGGCGGCGCTGCTGGCCGCGGGGCTGGTCCCCGGCCCGAGCGCTCTGGCCGCGCCGGCCGCCCGGGGGCGCGGGGCCGATACCGTTGCCGGCCCCCGGCCGCCGGCGGCGCTGCTCGGGCAGGAGATCCGGCGGTTGCCCACGTCGCGCAGGGTGGTGGCGCTCACCTTCAACGCCGCGTGGGACGAGAGCGGCCTGGACACGGTCCTGGCGGAGCTGCGCCGGCGGAAGGCACCCGCCACGTTCTTCCCCACGGGAATGTACGCCGAGGCATGTCCGGCTGCCGTGCGTGCGATGGCCGAGGCGGGACACGGGCTGGGCAACCACTCCAACAGCCACCCGTACTTCGACGACCTGAGTACGCAGGAGCGGGTGCGGGAGGTCCGCACGGCGGATGCGGCGATCCGTAGGGCGTCGGGGGCCGAGCCCCTGCCGTTCTTCCGGTTCCCGTACAGCTCCACGACCGAGGATTCGGTTGCGGACGTCAACGACCTGGGCTACGCAGCGATCGAGTTCACCAGCGACACGAACGGCTACCTGGGGCCGGCCGGCGGCATGACCGTGCACGAGGCGGTCCGCAGGGCGGTGGACTCGCTGGAGCCCGGGGCCGTCCTGCAGATGCACGTCGGGAGCAGCACGGGCGACGGGGTGGTACTCGACGCCGAGGCCCTGCCCCGGATCATCGACGCGGCCCTGGAGGAGGAGTACGCGGTCGTGGACCTGCGCGAGTTCCTCACGGCGGCTCCGTAACGACGACGTGGCCGGCGCCGCAGAGGACGACACGTCCGCGAGTGCGGCCCGGCCGGTCAAGCGTCCCCTCCGCGGATGAGGATGCCGCCGCCGTCACCGTGCGGGCCCCACCGGCCCGGGCTGTGCTCGTGGCGGGCCGGCTGCGGCTACCAGCGGTACCAACGGCCGCTGCCGTCCTTCGGCCGGGCGACGAATCCGACGAGCCAGATCACCAGCACGGCGATCGCCACCCACCAGAGGATCTTCAGCGCGAAACCGGCACCGAACAGAATCAGGACGAGCAGGAGAACGAGGAGCAGGGGGACCATGACCATCACCTCCGCGCACTCGCATGCCCCCGGAACTCCCTCGCATGCACCGCCCGGCCGAAAGAACCCGCGCATGCGGGGGCGTCAGGCGACGCGGCCGACGTGGAGCACCGTGATCGCCGTGCCCCTGGCGTCGCCGTCGGCGGTGACCCGGTAGAGCAGCCGGTACCGGCCGGCGTGCATGCGCCGGAGGTCGGGCGAGCCGTACGGTCTGCAACGAGGGCCCCGGCACCTACCACTCGGGATGGACCTCGTGACTGTCGTAGCGTTCGCCCGAAACCGTCACCCAGGGACGGAAGCGGCCGGGGCCGCTGCGTTCGCCGGTGTAGCGGACCGCTTCACCGGTCTCGTCCGTGACGACGACCGCCCCGGCCTTCTGGGCGCTGCGCAGGGCATGGGTCCAGTGCCGGCCGCGGTGGCCGGTGCGGTAGTCGGGGATCTTGCACTGGGACATCGTGTCACCGCCTCGTCGGGTACCCGTCGCCCGGCCCACCGCGGGGTCCTGGCGGCGCGGCACGGGTCGAACAGACCGTTCTACCCGAAATACGCCGGTTCGAACGTCGCACGAGGGCCGAACACCGGTCCGGGGACGAAACGGTCACGCGCGAGCGCGCGGGGGCCACGCAGGGTCTCGGGGCTGTGACGGTGTGTCCACGGCGGCCGACCTGACGACCGCGCTCGTCCCTCGCCCGCAACACGCCCCGAGATTCCCCCACAGCTCTGACACCCGCGGCGGCTTGATCCTCACGTAGGGGGAGGTCCTACGGTCCCATCTCATGAAGATCATTGTTCATGACACGGCGTCCGCCATGCTCGATCTCCTCCAGCGCCCCCTGGGGGAACGGCCCGATGCCCTGCGCGAGATGCTCAGCCCCCTGCAAAGCGCCATGTCCGCAATCGGTGACCTGGACATGGTCCAGATGCACCAGGCGGGCAGCGGCTTCCGGATCGACGTGGACGATGCTCGCTACCTGGCGGCCCTGCGGCAGATGCAGGACGCGCAGGTGTGGAACCGGATCGAGGACTGCCTCGCCGCGGCGTGGACACGGCTCAGCGCAGCCGTGCCCGGGATCAAGGCCGCCGAGACCGTGCACGTCGTCCTCGCGCTGGGCGACCCGGACGACGAGCTGCTGACGGTCCGCAACGGCGGCTACTTCGGGATGGGCGGCATTCCGGGGGCGATCCAGCTGACGATGTGGCCCACCGAGACCAGCCTCGCCAAGATCGGATACGCCGCCGCGCACGAGCTCCACCACAACGTGCGCTATGCCAACGTGGTCTGGAATCCGGTCACGGTCACGGTCGGCGAGCAGGTGGTGGCCGAGGGGCTGGCCGAGGCGTTCGTACGCGAGCTGGCCGGTGAAGACGCGATGGGGCCCTGGGCGACGACGTTGTCCGGCCGGGAACTGGAGGAGGCACAGGCCAAGGTCACCGCGGCGGTCGACGTGGCCGGGATGTCGAACCTGCCCCCGTACGTGTACGGCGACGCCACCGCCCGACGCATGGGCTGCGAACCCGTCGGGCTGCCCGACGCCGCCGGATACGCGGCCGGCCTGCGCATCGTGGACGCCCACCTCACCGCCTCCGGGCTCACCGCGGCACAGAGCACCGCCCTGCCCGCCCGAGACATCCTCACGAACGCGGGCATACCGACCAGCGCGTAACCCGCAGCCCGAGGACGCGGCGTCCCTCGCCCGGCCTGGACCGTCCCACCCCGTCCCGCCCAGGAACGGTCCAGGCACACCGCCTACGAGCGGTTCGGGCCCGGTGCCCGTCGGCTCATCGGCCGCTGAGGTCGTGGCCGAGGGCGTCGCGCAGGTCCTGCAGTTCGGTGACGAGCGCCTGGCCGGTCTGGTTGACGGGGGTGAGGCGGTCGATGACGGCGCGGCTGCGGACGGTGTCCTCCGCGTTGATGCGTTCCATGATCTGGACCAGCGTCGACTTCAGGCGGGTCTGGTGTTGCCCGTGGTGGTGCTCGACCGCGTCGATCAGGAGCCGGCCCTGGCTCTGGGTGACCCGCTCGAAGGCGCTGCGGGCCTGCTTCACGTGTTCGTCGATCATCTCCTTGCGCTCCTGGCGCGCCCTTTCGACCTGGGACTCGCGGTCCTTGAGGAGGTCCGTGATCTTGGCGATGGCGATGGCCGTCAGGACGGCGGCGCCCGCGGGAACCGCGATGGTGGCGAGGCTGAGGCTGGTCGTGAGCCATACGGCCCCGGCCGCGAGCGGGCTGGCGACACCCAGGGTGTTCGCCGCGGCCTGGACGACCCCGTAGGCCGTCAACGGCTGGCGGCCGTCCGTCCGCATCGGGAAGAAGCTCGTGTCGAGCGGTTCCGGTGCCACCAGCTGGGAGCCGGCGTCCAGCCCGAGCTCCGCGCGCAGCAGCTGCCGGGCGCTCACGTCGAACGCCCGCAGCTCGCGTTCCCACAAGGTGGCCGGGCCGTCGGGCGAGGTCATCCACCGGCTGAACAGCTGGACTTGGAGGACGTCGACCTCGTTGGCGTGCTCGGCGCTCAGGTTGCCGCGGTCGATCAGCGGGTCGAGCTGCTGGTGCAGTACGTCGGCCAGGCCGCTGAAGGGCCCCCGCGCCGCGCGGATCCTGCGCTGCAGCTCGCGTCCGAGTTCGGTCCGGATGCGTTCCAGGGAGCGCTCCGCGCCCGCGATCCGGGCGCGCAGGCTGTCCTGTTGGACCTGCAGGTCCTCAACGGCCAGTTGGTGGGTGTCGAGCATGTCGGCGAGCTGGCGCTGGCGGCGCCGGACGAGCCAGCGCGCCTCGTCGGCGACCTGGCGCAGGTGCGCGTGCCCCGCGCCGGATTCCATCAGGTTCCGCAGGTGGTCGCGCAGGGCCTCCATGCCGCTGAGCCGGACCAGGGTGTCACCGTCCTCGCCCTGGGCCTTCTTGAACGCGCCCTCGGCCTCCCAGGCGGCGGAGACCGGCAGGAACCCCTCACCGATGAACTGTCCGCCGGGGGAGCCGAAGTGCGTGCGCAGGTAGGCGTTGTTCGTGGCCAGCACGCTCTTCCAGGCGGCCTGGCCCTGTTCCCGCTGGGTCGCCAGGTCGATCCCGCTGAGGGCCCACAGCACCTTCTTGTTCGCGTTGCTCTGCATGTGGTGGGCGTAGAGGTCCCGGATGAGCTGGAGCTCGTTGGCGGTGAGGGCCGAGGTCGCATGGCTCACGTAGATGAAGCAGTCGGCCTTGGCCCACGCCTCCCGCATGATGATCTCGTGTTCCTCGATCGGGGACTCCGAGCCGGGCAGGTCGAAGAGTTTGACCGGCAGGCGGGCGTCGGCGAGGAGCAGCTCGATCGATTCGACCCGGAGGTTGATGTGTTCGCGGTGTCGGTTGGTGAGGTCGCCGTCCACCGCCCCGTACGCGGAGACCACGGCGGGCGGCAGGTCCGTGCCGATGTCCTCCACCCTGCCGCCGGCGAACCTCGCGCGCAGCAGTGCCCGGCCCGTGCCGGTCACGGAGAGCTCGTCCCCGACGGGGACGACCGTGCACGGGCATGCGGTGGTCGGGCGCGCCGACGACGGAAGGACCCCGAGGAACTCCGCCGACGGCATTCCGTCCTCGTCGGTGATGGGGATGTACTCCAGGCCACCCTGGAGGCCGCTGATCAGGAAGCTCTTGCCGGACGACTGCCGTCCGAGCAGGGCCACGTTGAGCATGGAGGACAGGACGCGGGTGCGCAGGGCCTCCATGCGGGCGGCGTCGTCGGCCAGACCGGCCTCGTCGGTGAGGAGGCCGCCCGGGCCGTCCTCGTCGCTTAACCAGCGTTCGCAACGGCTCAGCAGGTGCTTGAGTTCGTCCCGGGCTTCCTCTACAGGCATCATGTGGTACTTCTACCGCAGGGTGCTGCCGCACATGATGGAAACGGCTCGACTACCCGGGCGGCTCAGAACGCGAAGAGCGGATTGCCGTTCAGGGTCGCGGACATCACGCAGGCGTTGACGAAGGTGTGCTTCCACGCGATCCGGCCGCCCTGCCAGCTGCCGTCCGCCGTGACGGTGACGGGGTCCAGGCGCTTGGGGCACGCGCGGCCCGTGGCCGGGGCGGCCAGCAGGCGGTCGAACCGGCCGCCGGTGGCGTTCGCGGCGTCGCACGCGGCCCTGGGGTCGGGGTGCGTGCCCTCGGCGGTGTAGGCGCAGCTGAGGACGGCCGCCCGCAGGACCGTTCCCGAGGCCGCGTCGTCCCCGTGGGTGATGGTGAGGACCATGGCGGAGGGAGCGGACGGGCTCGCGGGCGCGGCCTGCGCCGCGCCCGCGGCTGCGCCGAGGCACAGGAGGGCGGCGGCGGAGACGGCGGCCAGACGGTGACGCATGATCAAATTCCTTTCGGATCACAGGCGTTGAATGACCTTGAAGGCCGTTGCGACGGCCCGACAGGGACGAGACTTCCAGATTCGAAGGGAGGCCGCACACCGAGGATCGAATTTCGGATAGCCGGTCCGAATACCGGCGGTGCAGGTGTCCGCCCCCGGCGCCGGCGCCCGCGAAAGCGAAGGGCCGCATCCGTGACTCATCGGTCCTGATCGCCACTGATGTGCTGCCCGAAGCCGCACGGGCTGCCGAAGAGAACGGCCTGGGGCGCCATCGCAGCACCTTCGTCATGCCACGATTCGGGGTCTTCAAGCCCCGGGGTGCGGGGTCGTGACGGTGCTACGTATCGCCGGCCAGGGGACCTCATGGGCGGGCGGCCGCCAGGGTGATCAAGCGGTGCATGACCAGGTCGCGGCCGAACCGTTCGACGAGGGCGGGGTCCGATGCGGGATCGTCGAGCGCGAGCAGGCGCATGCGCGGCTACGGGTGCCCGGCGGCTCGCTTCTGTACCTACTAGTATGTACAGTACCCGCATGAGCACTCAGGACCGACTGATCGAGTCCACCCGCGAGCTGCTGTGGGAACGCGGTTACGTGGGCACCAGCCCCAAGGCCATCCAGGAGCGCGCGGGCGCGGGCCAGGGCAGCATGTACCACCACTTCCACGGCAAGCCGGACCTCGCGCTGGCCGCGATCCGCCGCACCGCCGAGGAGCTGCGCGCCGCCGCGCAGAGCGCGCTGGATACGCCCGGGACACCGTACGAGCGCATCCGGGCCTATCTGGAGCGCGAACGCGACGTGTTGCGCGGCTGCCCCGTGGGCCGCCTGACGATGGACCCGGACGTGATCGCGAACGAGGATCTGCGGGCCCCGGTGGACGAGACGATCGCCTGGCTGCGTGAGCAGCTCGCCCGCATCGTCGAAGAGGGCCAGGAACAGGGCCAGTTCGCCCGGTCCCTCGACGCGCGGGAGATCGCCGCGACGGTCCTCGCCACGGTGCAAGGGGGCTACGTCCTGGCCCGCGCGTCGGGCTCGCCCGCGGCCTTCGACTCGGGCGTACGCGGTCTGCTCTCCCTTCTTCGACCGGCATCCTGAGGAGTCCCCGAATGCACATCACGACAAAGCGGCCCGACACCCGGCAGGGCCCGGCGGAGCACTTCACGGGCACGGTGTGGCTGGACGAGATAGCCGCCCCGGAGTCACCGTCCCGGTTGCGGATGTTCAGCGTGCACTTCGCCCCCGGCGCGCACACCGCCTGGCACCGCCATCCGCACGGCCAGGTCCTGTACGTCCTGGAGGGCGAGGGACTGGTCCAGCGCGAGGGCGGTGACGTCGCGGCGATCCGGGCCGGCGACACCGTGTGGATCGAGCCCGGAGAACGGCACTGGCACGGCGCCGCTCCCGGCACCTTCATGACGCACCTCGCCGTCGTGGAGGCGGCTGAGGACGGCTCGACCGTCGAGTGGCACGAACACGTCGGCCACTACCCCGCTTGAGACAGGAGCTCACCATGCACGCCATGCAGTACGAGATGACCCTGCCCGCCGACTACGACATGGACATCATCCGCGACCGTGTTTCCCGCCTCGGGCACGCCCTCGACGACTGGGACGGCCTCGGCTTCAAGACGTACCTGATGCGCGAGCGCGGGGTGCACGGTTCGCCGGTCAACCAGTACGCGCCGTTCTACCTCTGGAACACCATGGAGGGGATGAACACCTTCCTGTGGGGAGGCGCCTTCCAGGGGCCCGTCAATGACTTCGGGCGGCCCGACGTACGGCAGTGGACGGGCCTGGCCTACGAGGAGGGCGCCGCGGCCAGCGCTCCCGCCGTCGCCGCGGTGCGCCGGCGGCAGCGGGTCCCGGAAGGCGTGCCGCTGTCCGATTTCATGGAGGACGCCGTGCGCGAAGCGGGGCGGCTGGCCTCGCGGGAAGGCGCCGTACTCGCCGCAGCGGCCGTCGACTCGCACCGCTGGGAGCTGGTCCACTTCTCGCTCTGGGACCACCACGCGCCCGAAGCCCCGGGCGACGTCTTCGAGGTGCTGCACGTGTCGGCGCCCGGGAGGCACGTACTGCCGCGCGGACGGCAGTGGTAGACCGCGTCCGCACGGTCCTCGGGGACGTGCGCCCCGAGGACCTCGGCGTGTGCGACGCCCATGACCACCTCTTCCTCCGCAGCCCGAAGCTCCCGGGCCGGGAACTGGACGACGTCGCGGCCGCACGCTCCGAACTGGCCGCGTTCCGAGCCGCGGGCGGTGCGAGCGTCATCCAGTGGACGCCGTACGGCATGGGACGGCGGACCGCGGACCTGCCGCCGCTGTCCCGCGCGGCCGGGGTGCACGTGGTGTGCGCGACCGGGCTGCATCAAGCCGCCCACTACGAACCGGAGTTCCTCGACGCGGTGCGCGGCGGGCTCGCCGACGTCTTCGTCACCGAACTGACCACGGGCATCGGGGCATCGGGCGTCCGCGCCGGGCTCATCAAGGTCGCGGGCGGCTTCCACGCCCTCGACGCGCACGCACACTGGACGATGGCCGCCGCGGCCGAGGCCCACCACGAGACCGGCGCGCCCATAGCCGTCCACCTGGAGCACGGCACGGGCGCACTCGACGTACTCGACCTGCTGTGTGACGAGCTGGAGGTCCCACCCCACCGAGTGGTCCTCGGACACCTCAACCGCTCCCCCGACGGCGTGGTGCAGCGTGAGGCCGCGGAGGCGGGCTGCTATCTGGCGTTCGACGGTCCCTCGCTCGCCCATCACGCCACGGACTGGCGGATGCCCGACGCGGTAAAGGCGCTGGCCGAGGCGGGCTTCGGGCATCGGCTGCTGCTCGGCGGGGACACCGTCGTCTCCGGGGCGCGCTCGGTCGACGGCGGCCCCGGGATGCCGTACCTGCTGCGCCGGGTTCGCCCCCGGCTGGTGGCCGCCCTGGGTGCGGAGCTGGTGGATCACATCCTCACGCGGAACCCCGGCCGGGCCTTCGCCGCCGACTGGCCCTGAGCCGGCCGGTCCGGCCCGCCCGGATGAGCCGGAGGCCGACGTACGGGTCGGCGCTGGTGCGCGGCCTGGGCCAGGCCGGCTCCCACCTCCAGGCCGCCGCGCCTGGCGAGGCCGCATGCATGGCCGGGCCCAGGCCCCGGACGGGGGTACGCCTGGGAAACCGGCCGCCCTCCAGGACGCGCGCGGGGGCCGTCCAGTTTCGTCGTTCAGCTGACGTGGTTCGTCAGGCGGCGGGCTGGGGGCGCAGGAGCTGTGCCTGGCCGAAGAGGAGTGCCCAGCCGTCGGGGAGCTGGTGGAGGATGCGGTCGAGGAGGGCCGGTCCGGCGAGGCGGGCGAGGACGGTCAGGACCGTTCCGGCTTCCCAGCGGGCGGTGGCCGGGGTCGCGTTCGTGCGGGTGGCGAGGTCCTTGACGAAGCCCCAGCCGGTGAGCTGCCGGGCGTCGGGGACCTGGGCGGTGAGGGTGAGGGCGGCTTCCAGGGGGAGGCGGGCGGTGAGTTCGGCGCGGGCGTCCCCGGTGAGCTGCCGGCCGAGCGCGGTCAGGACGTTGCGGACGGCTTGTTCGGCGCGTTCGCGGGTGGGGTAGGCGCCTTCGTACCTCACGGTTTCCAGCATGTGCCCGTACGTCATCTGCGGGGCCTGCGGGAGTGGTTCAGTCGGGTGGGACACGGGTGCCGCTTGCCTTTCGTGTCGGGGAGGTCGTGGGTTCAGGAGGGCTGGGGGCGGCCGAAGAGGAGGTCGTAGCCGGCGGGGAGCTGGAGCAGGATCCGGCGGGTGAGGTCCTCGCCGGCCGCGTCGGCCGCCACGCTGAGGACGGCGCTGACGTCCCATGCCGCCGTGGCGTGGGAGGCGCCTTCGATCCAGGCCGCGGTGGCGCGTACGAAGCGCTCCGGGGAGAGCGGTTCGGCGGCCTGGAGCGGGTTCAGCAGGATCAGGGCGTAGGTTTCCGGGAGACGGGCGGCGAGTTCGGCCCGGTCGGTACCGACGACGTGGGCGCCGAGGAGGGCGAGGACCACGCGGGCCGCGCGGTCGGCTTCCTCGACGGTGTCGTATTCACCGCGTTCGCGGACGCGGTCGATGAACGCTTCCCATCCCAGTGTCATCACGCTGCCCCCAAGGGGTGGGGGCGGAGGACGGGCTGCCGGAGGGGGAGGGCGCAGCATCCCGTCCTCCGCCCGTTCGGGCGGGGTCTGATGTGGGTCAGCCCGAGAGCTGCTTGCGGTCGTTCGCGCCGCTGATGGTGATCTTGCGGGGCTTGGCGCGCTCGGCGATCGGGATGCGCAGGGTCAGGACACCCGCTTCGTAGTCGGCGTCGATGTGCTCGGTGTCGAGGGTGTCGGCCAGCATGATCTGGCGGGAGAACACCCCGAGCGGCCGCTCGGACAGCTCCATCTGGACCTGGTCCGACTTGGCGGTCGGCCGGCGTTCGGCCTTGACCGTGAGCATGTTCCGCTCGACGTCGATGTCGATCGCGTCCACGGCGACGCCGGGGAGGTCGAAGGCGATCACGTACGCGTCGCCGTCGCGGTAGGCGTCCATCGGCATCACGGACGGCTTCGACCAGGTGCCCGGTCCCGTCAGCTGCTGGGTGAGACGGTCGAGCTCACGGAAGGGGTCGGTGCGCATCAGCATGGGAACCTCCTGATGTGTCTGCATTGGGTGCCAGTGCGCTTCAGGTACCACTGTTGTACCATGTCATCGAAACGATGACAACAATGCTCGGCATCCAATGGATGACACCACGTGGAGGCGTCGTGCCCGCTGCTCCCCCACCCGACTCCCGGCCCGCCGGGTCGCCGGCCTCGTTCCTGGCGGCCGCGGCCGCCCTGGCCGCCATCGAGCGGGAACTCGGCGACGCCCACCGCCCGGCCGGCAACGCGCCGGACGACCCCCGGGAAGCCCTGGCCGCGCTCCTCCTCCTGCGCGAGGTCCGTGAGCAGCTCGCCGGCTGGGAGTCCGGCCTGATCGAGACCGCCCGGGACGCCGGCGCCAGCTGGGCCGACCTCGCCGGACCGCTCGGCGTGGCCAGCCGGCAGGCCGCCGAACGCCGCTACCTGAGGCTGCGCCCCGGCGCCGACGGCAGCACCGGCGAGCAGCGCGTCCAGGCCACCCGCGACGGGCGCGCCGCCCAGCGCGCAGTGGACACCTGGGCCCGCGATCACGCCGCCGACCTGCGCCAACTCGCCGGCCAGGTCACCGCCCTGCCGCCCCGCGACGCCTCGGGCCGCGCCTCGCTCGCCAAGGTCCGCGATGCGCTCGCGGGCAGCGACCCCGCCGACCTCGTCGACCCGCTCACCGCCGCCGAACAGCACGTGCGCTCCGGCGACCCCGCCCTCGCCGACCGCATCACCACCCTTGTCCACGAAACCGACCGCCTGCGCCACACCAGCGACCGACGACGCCGCACCGGCCCAGGACAGCCCTGAACGCTCCCGGTCCCGACCGTGTGGAACCGTCCGCAACGCTCGCACCGCGCACCACGGGACCGCACTCCACCAGTTGGTAGCACCCACCCGGACCTGCCTCAGCGGTACAGGGCTTCGCCTCTGGCCGTTCGGGCGTAGAGCACGATCCGCCCCGTTCGATGGGGTGCGACGAGGCCGGCTCGGGCGAGCTTGGCCAGGTGGGCGGAGACACCACCCGGAGCAAGCCCCGTCCGGTGGGCGAGCTCCAGGGTCCCGGCGGGAGTTTCGAGGAGGCCCAGGAGCAGGGCGCGGGTGGCACCGAGCGCCGGCGCCAGGTCGGCGGTATCGGCGGGCGCTTCCCACAGGCTTCCGATACCGCGGACGGGATAACGGATCACGGGGACCCAGGGTTCTGATGTCTTGAAGTAGAGGGTCGGCCACGCGAACGCCGAGGGCACCAGGACCAGGCCGCGTCCCTCAAGGGAGCGGTGCGGATCGTGAAGTGCCGCCTGTCGGCTGGCGATCCGCAGGGTTGCGGTGGTCTCGTCGAAGGTCAGGTCGGGGTGGATGCCGGCGAACATCGCCGCGGGTCCGCGCTCGGTCAGGGACCGCGCCCGGAAGTGGATGTCCGACTCCAGCAGGGAGCGCATCTTCGGCCAGTGCGCCGCCAGGGTGCGCTGCCAGTACCCGCGCAGGTCGGTGACGACCGTTTCCATTTCGCGTCGGGGTGCCTGGAGCATCGGTGCCAGGCCGGCCGGCAGGTCGTCCCCGAACACCGCGCTCAGGTCACGCCGGACGACCTCGGCGGGGGTACGGCGCACCTCTTCGAGTTCGTCGTCGAGCGCGGTCAGGGGTGACAGCGGGGTGGGCGCGAGGAACCCGGGCAGGTGGGTCGCGGGGCCGGCGGTGAGGTCGTACGCCGCTGACGTCCCCGGGCCGGCGAGGAGCGGGTCGTGCCGGTGTTCGGACAGCCATGGCAGGTGGATCGCCCGGCGTGCCGGCCGGGCCAGCGCCCTGATGGATGCCAGCAGTTCCCAGGCTGGTGAGACGGCCCAGCGCAGCCTGCTCAGATCGGCCGTACTCAGGGACAGGGTGAACGTGGACGTCACGAGGATTCACCCTAGCGTGAATCCGTTGAGGCGGGTGATCGGTTCCCGCAGGCTGCCTGCCATGACACAGACAGCCGAGGCAACCACGGGACCCGCACCGCGACCGGCGGCCCCTTCCTCACAGGACCGCACCCGGTATCTCACGGCGTCCGGGGTGGCGTTGTGGAGTGCCCAGATCGGCCAGGTGGCCGTTCCGCTGACGGCGGTGACCGTGCTGCACGCGGGAGCGGGAGGGACGTCGCTGCTGAAGACCGCGCTGACGCTGCCCTTCGTGATCCTCGGACTGCCGGTAGGCGCGTGGCTGGACCGGGTGCGGCGCCGTCCGGTCATGATCGGCGCAGACCTGGTGCGGGCGGCGGCGCTGGTCACCGTTCCCGTGGCCGCGTGGACCGGGCGTCTGACGACGGCCCACCTCCTCACGGTCGTCGTGGTCCAGGGCGTGGCGACAGTGTTCTTCGACCTGGGCACCCAGAGCCTCGTCAAGGACCTGGCCCCGGACGCCCTGCTCGCCCGCACCAACGCACGCCTGGCCACGATCACCCAGGCGGCGATCGTCGCGGGCCCGCCCCTGGCCGGGTGGGCGGCCGGACTGCTCAGCGCACCCACGGTGCTGCTCGTCATGGCCGCGGGATACCTGTGGTCCGCAGCGTGGCTGTCCACTCTCACCGTTGACGGGCGTCCGGCCGGTGACGCCCCCCGACGGCGCCTCCTGCAGGAGATCGGCGAGGGCGTCGCGTTCGTCGCCCGCCAGCCCGTCCTGCGTACCGTGGTGATCTCCGGTTCGATGGTCAACCTCGGCACCGCCGGCGTGACAACGCTGCTCCCCGTCCTCGCACTGACCGAGCTCGGATGGAGCGAGGGGACCCTCGGACTGTTCCTCGGCGCCGGCGGCGTCGGTGGCCTGGTGGGCGCCATGACGGCCGTCAGGCTGGCGGACCGGCTCGGCGCGGGACGAGCCGTGCTGCTCGTCGGCATCGGGGCCGCCCCCCCTGGCCGCCGCCATCCCTCTGCTCGGCCGGCCCGTGCCCGGGCCCGTCGCGGCCGTAGGGTGGGCGCTGGTCGTGCTCAAGGTCGGCTTCGACTCCGTCCTGATGATGACCTTCCGCCAGCAGGTCACGCCGCCCGGCCTCATGGCCCGGGTCAACGGCACCATGCGCGTGCTCTTCACGGGTGCGGTCGCGCTGGGCGCCGCAACCGCCGGTGTTCTGGCCACGGCCGTCGGTATCCGCTGGGCGTTGGGGGCCTCGGCCGCATGCCTGGCCTGCGTGTGGATCCCGGTCGCACTGTCGCCGATCCGGCGCATGACCGTCCTGGGAACGAACCCGTAGCCCGGCCGCTTCGGGGCTGCGCGCGGCACGGGGTTCGGTGCGGGCAGAGTCGGAAGGGACGGCCGGCCGGGTCCGCGTGGATCCACCTGTCGGCTTCCGGGCGGAGCTGATCCGTCCGCTCCAGCACGGTCGCGCGGACAGCGACGTACGCCTGCGCCCGGCCCCAGGCTGCTGACATGGTCGGCCCTGGGCCGTGGCCTGCGGTGATAGGGCGGGGCGAGTTCTGGTGGGGTCAGGGCCGGGTGATGTTCTCGGCGGCAGGGCGGCCCATTGGGATTCGTTGGAGTGGCCCGGCGGCAGGTCCGCCGGGCCACAAACCGCTCAAGGGGTCTCGGTGCGCTTCTCGAGGCGGGTGCCGTTGCGAAGGGTGATCGACATCAGGTCGCTGGGGGCCTCCACTTCCAGGCGGTGCCAGCGACCGCGCGGGACGATCACGGCGGCGCCCGCCCGCAACCGCACCATCTCCTCAGCGCCGCCTGGCTCATCGGGACGGAAGTAGAAACGGATGCGGCCGGTCAGGCAGCACACCGCTTCCTCGGCCTCCGGGTGCATCTCCCAGTGGTCGGCGTGAACGTCCGCGTCGGTCTCGACGTGGAACGTGGCGACCTGCCAGGCTCCGGAGCCACCGCTCGTCATCTGGCGTTCGACGGAGCGGACATCGCCGTCGGGGTGGAAGTGCAGCGCTGAGGCGAACAGGTCGACGGTCTCGGTCGTCATGACTGTGTTCCTTCCAACTGTCGGTCCGCAGAAGTGATGTGCTGCGGAAGAGGTGTGACGGGCCGTCGGCGCGGCAGCACGCCGATCGCCACGATCGCCGCGAGTACGAAGATGGCCGCGGCGATGGCCAGGCCCAGGGTGTAGCCGTCGTTGACCGCGGCAGGGCCGGTGGCCGTGCCGGTGTGGTGCGCGGCGAGGGTGGCCAGGCCGAGGCAGCCGCCGAGTTGGCGCGAGCTGTTCATCAGGCCGGAGGCCATGCCGGGCTCGCATGGGGCGACGCCCGTGGTCGCGGCCGCGGCGACGGGTGCCAGGACCAGTCCGGCACCGACGCTGGTGACGAGGGACGGGCCGAGCACGTCGGTGAGGAAGCCGCCGTCGGGGCTGATGCGGGCGAACCAGGCCAGGCCCGCGGCGGCCAGCAGGGCACCGGGCACCAGGCATGCGCGGGGGGTGCGTACCGCGGTGACGCGGGTCGCCACGACGGTCCCCGCGACCAGGCCGGCGGAGAACGGAAGGAATGCCGTTCCGGTCGCCGCGGCGCCCATGCCAAGGATCTGCTGCATGTACAGGGACACGAAGTAGAACGCCGTGAACTGCCCGGCCGCGGCCAGAACACCAGCACGTTCGCGCCGGCGACCCAGCGGCTGCGCAGCAGGCCGAGGCGCAGCAGTGGTGCGGCGACCCTTGACTCGGCGAGGACGAACGCGGCCAGCAGCACGGCTGCGGCGGCGAGGGTGGCCCAGGTGACCGGGGAGCCCCAGCCCACGGTGTCGGTGCGGACGACGCCGAGCACCAGCAGCCCGACCCCGCCGGTCGCAAGGACGGCGCCCGTCACGTCCAGCCTCTCGCGCCGGACGGGCGATGCCTCGGCGGCCCGTGCCTCTGCCGGAACCAGCGCCAGAGCCGCCGCGACGATGGGCAGGTTGACCAGCATGACCCAGCGCCAGCCCGCGTACTCGGTCAGCAGTCCGCCCGCCAGCACGCCCAGCGCGCCGCCCGCGGCGTTCACCGCGCTCCACACCCCGAGGGCCCGGACGCGCCGGGGGCCTTCACTGAAGGTGGTGGTGATCATCGCCAGCGCGGCCGGCGCGGCCGCGGCCGCGCCCACGCCCTGTCCGGCGCGGGCGGCGACCAGTTGCCAGGGGGCCTGGGCCAGCCCAGCGGCCAGCGAGCACAGTCCGAAGACGGTCATCCCCAGCACGAACAGACGACGCCGGCCGTACAGGTCGCAGGCCCGGCCCCCCAGCAGCAGGAACCCGCCGAACGTGAGCGCGTACACGTGGACGACCCACGACAGGTCGAGCGGCGCGATTCCCAACGCGGTCCGGATCGCAGGTAAGGCGACGTTGACCACGGACATGTCCAGGGCGACGACGAACTGGGCCACGGCGGCTGCCGCCAGCACCAGTCCGGGCCTCCCGCGAGAATTTTTGTACATGTAAGAAAAGTTAGTGCCGGGAGTCGTCGTTGTCGACACCTGGGGGATGATGGGGACATGCCGCAACCGCCCGCACCCCGCAAGGCCCTGGGCCGACCTCCCCGGATCTCCCGTGAGGAGATCATCGAGACCGCCCGCCGGATCGTGACCGACGGAGGCGTCGACCGGCTGACCATGCGGCGGCTGGCGTCCGAGGTCGGCAGTACGCCGATGGCGCTCTACCACCACGTCCGCGACAAGGAGGAACTGCTCGTCCTCCTGCTGGACGACTACGCCGCACGCACCCTGCGCCGGCCGGAACTTCCCGCCCACCCCCGCGAGCGGGTCCTCGTCGCGGCCACCGCCGTCCACGAGGCGCTCGCCGCCTGCCCCTGGATCGTGGAAGTACTGACCGCCGACGACCTGATGTCCACGTCCGCACTGTGGTTCGTCGAGCAGATCGTCGACGGCCTCGTCGCGTGCGGCCTCTCCCCCGACCGGGCCGTGCACGGCTATCGTGCGATCTGGTACTACACCGCCGGGGAGATCGTGGTCCGGGCCACGGCCGCACGGCGGCGCGCGGACGACGACCGCCCGACCTACCGGGAGCAGGTCTTCGCCGATCTCGACCCGCGCGAGGTGCCCCGTCTGGCACAAGTCGCGGAGCGCTGGGCACCGCTGACCGCCGAGGACACCTACCTGGACGGTCTCCGAGCCCTGGTCGACGGCCTCCTCGCCCCCCGCTGACGACTCGCCACCGGCGGTGCACGCCCGGCCTCCCGGACCGACCGCACGTTCGCATTCGACGAGTTCGGGCCGGCCGGCGACGCGGGCGCGCGGCCGGCGTTGCAGGGTCCGCTGGCGACCGCGACGGGGTCAGGCCGTGTGCGACGGAGGTGTGGTGCCGTCGGCTACGGCGGTGTGGCCCTTCCACGTCTGGGTGAGGGCGGGTCCTGGCGTGGAGGCCGTCGAGGGCGTTGCCGTTCGTGTCCCAGGGTGCCCTGGGGCTTGCCCTTGCCCTCCGGCGACTTCGACGGCGGGTGCCAAGCGCGGCACAGGTGCTGCTGCGCATCGGCTGGACGCTCAGGCCCGGGACGGTGGCGCCAAGTCGAGCGGTCCGGACGCCGGGCAGGGTTTCCCTCTCCGGGACGAACCTGGCGTCACGCGGAAGCTCGGCGCCCGGTTTCAGGCAGCCGCGCGGGACGTACCTGCCGGCGGGCCGGAAGCGTGGGCCGCGGGACGGCTCGCTCCGGTGCCTGCGGGGGGCCTGGGTCTGCCTCCGGAACGTGAGGGCGCCGGGTGCCCGGACGCGCGGCGGTGCTTTGCGGCATCCGGTGCGGCGTGCGGGTGTCCGAGCCGAGGGGTGGGGGCGGGGGTGCTGCGTCCCGCCGGGCCCAGCATGTACTCCTCGTAGCGGGCGAGAGCGAGGACGCCGCACAACAGCAGGGGCGGTACGAGCAGGGCCAGGAACAGCATGGAAGGACTACCTGTCCCGGGTCAGGGTGGCCACCAGGACGAGCACGGCGAAGGCAATCACCAGCAGGTGGAGCCAGACGGGGCCGGACGGGGCGGCCCAAGCCCAGGGAATTGTCGTGTTCGGAGTCATGTGACGCGCATGCCCCGGTACCGAGCGGTGACACGGAGCCCTTGGCGCCCTTCTCGTGGAGTTGACGGTGGGCCGCCTCCAGGTCTTCCACCTGGAGCCACCGCCGCAGCCCGGTCGCGGGCGGCTCGTTGGCACGGCCGAACAGCTCCAGGAGGCCGCCGCCGAGGAAGTAGACCGTGCTGCGCTCGGGGCGGGTGGCTCTCGAACTCACGGGCGCTGTCGCTCCGGCTGTCGCGGAGGCTCGGCAGGTCGCCTCGTCACCTGTCGTGCCGTGAACGCCAGGAGGCATCCCGTGGACTGGCCGCTGGCGAACGCACCGCCGTGGCTGCGCCGTAGCAGCGCAAGACCCTGCTGGGCTGGTTGGCCGAGTCAACACAACCCGGATCGCGGCTGCTGGACGTGGTGGGTACGTCGTAGTCGCCGAAGAACTCCTGTGCTGTCGCCCGGCACCGGCTCCAGGAGACCTCGGTGCACACCTACGACGCCCAGTTCACCCTGGGATGTCGCTCCTCCCTCGGCTCCGGCCAGGAGGCCATCGCCCGTGAAGCCGCCGATCTGTGCGGTCATCATCGCCTTCCCCCTGATCGGAGACTCGCGGCGGCCACCGCAGGCTCCGTGCCCGCAGAAGCTCCAGGCGCTGCGAGCAGCACGGACCCTCCCTGCGTGTTCCGTGTTCGGCACGGTCGGCGTGGCTCGGCTGCTCCGGCTCGCCCGAAGTGTCGCGCACGGCCCCCTACGGGCTGGCTGTCCTCACCTCGAACAAGCAGAACCCGGCCGTGACGGCGCGGGCGGTTGGAAGCAGGCGGTGACGTTCTTGCCTCTGGGACAGGGGCGCGTCTGCCAACCATCGGCGAGGGCGTCGACCAGGAGCATCCCACGCCCCCCGAGGGCTCCGCTGTCGGGGTGGTGCTGCTCGGGCACACGGCTCGACGCGTCGTGCACCGTGACGTGCAGACACCGGCTGTCCCAGGTGAGGATGAGCTGGGCACCGCTGCGGGCGTGCACATGTGCGTTGGTGACCAGCTCGGACACCGTCAGCACGACCGAGTCCACCAGGTCCGGTGCCGTCCGTTCCCACCCGAGGGTCCTCAGGTGATCGCGCGTCCATTCCCTCGCGACCTTCACGCCGCTGGTGACGGGCAGCGCCCGCGCCCACCCGACAGCCCTCACTGAGCGGTCCTGCGTCATGTCTCTCCTCCCATCGGCCGGTATGCCTCTCGTGTGCCCCGCACGCGCGAGCCGGACCATCACGCCCGACCGCATCGCATCGCATCGCATCGCATCGGGGAGCCGGGCCCCTTCGCCGTGATCCTCGACGCTCACCGTCTCCCCCGGGATGCCGTCCGCGGGCCATCGTCACGGCACTCCCCCGTCGTCCGGTCGCCGGCACAGCGCCCCGCTGGTCAGTCATGTGCCTCGTGTTCAACAGTGCCGCCGTCGCCGCCGTATCCCCTCGCGCAATCACGCATGGCGAGATCGGAGGGTGGGGTTCGCACACCACGCCCTGGGTGGCCATCAGTTGGCCGAGGAGGTGGTCCAGGAGGTTCCTGCGGGCGTGGACGCCCGGCGGCGCCGGGAGGCCCGGCCGCCCGCGGCCCGTGCGCGGGAGGACGCTGATGCGGAGTGGCATCGCCGCGCAGCCGCTCTCGGAGCGGTGAGCCCCGCGCAGGCACAACCGTCCCACCCGGCCTCCGGCCCGTACGCGGGGCGCGGACCGCCGCGGATGACGGAACGCCGGTCAAGGTGCCCGTATCGGGCCGGAGCCGCGTGTACTCCAATACGGTCACGGTCATCGACGCGGTGCGCTGGGGCCCTCGGGGACGCCTTCTCCTCCGACGCGGCGATCTCACCTGACAGCACGCAGCTGTGGGCACGCGCAGAGGGCCCGGGCAGCGCTGTCGCGGCGGCCGGCCTCCTGTACTGCGACTGCTGCCGAAGGGCCGCACGCCTCGCGCGCACTCCGGTCGACCGTGGTACCGGGTCGTACGCCGCCGGACGGCCTGCCGCGGAACCGGTCGGCCCTGAGGGCCGCCGGTCCCGTTCTGCCTCTGTCCGGCGCCGCTCGCGCTCTGCGGGCTCGTCCGCTGTGCGAGCCGCCTAGGCTTCGAACGCGGTGGCTGCGGTTCCGGGGGTGGAGGGGGTCAGGCCAGGCTGATGTTCTCCGCCTGCGGGCCCTTCTGGCTCTGGGTGACGTCGAACGTCACGGCCTGGCCCTCCTGGAGCTCCCGGAAACCCGAGGAGTTGATCGCCGAGTAGTGGGCGAAGACGTCCGGGCCGCCGCCGTCCTGCGCGATGAAGCCGAAGCCCTTTTCGGCGTTGAACCACTTCACAGTTCCCGTAGCCATATCCATGCCTTCCAGTCGATGAACGCCTCTCCGCGACGTGCGGGAGGCGGAGGTGATCGCCCTGGTTCCTGCGGCACAGCACAGCAAAACACCGACGTCTCGGCGGGGCAGGGAACGTCCGAACCACGACAGCTGACCCAGACGGTACACGTCTGCACACCTCTTGTTCGCATGGCTGCGTTTCGTGTCCCGCGAGATCGGGGGCGGCTGTTCGGGGGTGGGCTGCCGCGCTCGGGGCCGTGGGGCTGGTCAGGCGGTCGCGGGTTTGCGACCTCAGACGACGACGGTGTCACCAGTCTCGGTGGTGTTCCACAGGCGTTCGGCGTCGGTGAGGCGCATGTCGATGCAGCCGGCGGAGCCGCCCCCGTTGAAGAGGTCCCCGTGGACGCCGTGGAAGGCCTGGCCGCCGGAGAAGTACTGGGCGTAGGGCATGGGGGCGTTGTCGTAGAGGGTGGAGACGTCATCGATGACGCGGCGGGTGATCGTGTGCCGGCCCTCGCGGGCCGTCCTTGTTGGGGTGGCGGCGTTCCTCGATCACCAGGGAGGCGCGGTAGGTAGCCAGGTTCGCGGAGCCGTCGGCCGGATCGAGTCCCTCGCGCTGCTGGAAGGCCCGGATGGCGGTGCAGTCGGCCGGTGACTGGCGGCCGTCGCAGGGCAGCGCGAGGTACTCCTCCGGCTCCCACTGATAGGGGCCGGTGTCGGCGGTGCAGGGGGTGTCGCGGTCCGGGGCTGTTCGGGGCAGGCCGGTCGCCGCTGCCGGGGCGGCCGCGCAGGACAGGAGGGCCGTGACGAGGCCCGCTGTGGCGAGGGCCTGCCCGGGGCCGCTGCGCCGGCCGCGGCGGAGTGCTCCCATCGCTCATGGCCTCCTCGTCCCTGGCGGGCGCGTTCGGTGTCCGCTGTGTTTTCCGCTGTGTCTGGCATCGAGCACGCCCCGGTGTGTCGTGCGCCCGGGAGTCGGCCATCGGGGGCGCGGGGGTGGTGTGCTGCGGGGGTGCGCGTGTGGAGGTGGCTGCTGTCCGTGCCCGTGACGGCGGTGTTGGCGGCCGCGTGTGGCTGCGGGGCCGTCGGGGCCGGGAGCGGCGGACGGTGCGCCGGTGACGCGGGAGCAGGCCGAGCAGTTGGCGCTGGTACGGCTGTCCACGTACGAGGCGAGCCCGGCGACGGTCCGGGTGCGGGTTCCGGGGCCCGCGGGGGTGACGGACTCCTGCCACAGCGAGGTCCTCGTCTCCAAGCACGGCGGCGCCTTCCCGCCCGCCGCACTGCGTGAAGCACTCCCCCGCGACCTGGCCCTCCTCGAACGCGGCATCCGCATGCGCAGCCTCTACCAGCACGCCACCCGCTTCGACCAGCCCACCCGCACCCACGCCGAGCACCTCGTGGCCGCCGGCGCGCAGATCCGCACCCTGCCCGAAGTGCTCCCGCAGATGATCATCGTGGACCAGGCCCTGGCGCTGCTCCCCGCCCGGTCCGGCGGCGCCCTGATCATCCGCGAACCAGATCTGCTCGCCTACCTCCTGGACGTCTTCGAGCGGGACTGGGCCGCTGCCACGCCCTACGCCACGGGCCCCCACGCCGCACAGGGCGTCTCCCAGACCATGAAGCAGACGATCCTCGTCATGCTCGCCAAAGGCCTCAAGGACGACAGCATCGCCCGCCGCCTCGGCATCTCGCTACGGACCTGCCGCCGACACGTCTCCGAACTCCTTGAGGCCCTCGGCGCTCGCAGTCGCTTCGAAGCAGGCGTCATCGCCGAACGCCAGGGACTCACCCACCATCCGGCATCCCCGCCCACACCCGCACCCGCGCCCGCGCCCGGAGGGGAAGCCGCCCCGGACACCGCACGGCCCGGCTCCGTACCGTCGTGCCCGGCCTGCGGCGGGGCCCTGCCCGCACGGCCCCCGGGGCGGTCCGCCGGGCGGCCGGCCCGTTACTGCTCCCCCAAGTGCCGCTCCCGCGCCTACCGCACACGGCGATCCCCAGGAGAAGCCCGTGCGCAGCCCGACACCGCACATCCGTCACGAAACTCGCCGCCCCTGTGACGAAACCCCGCCCCATGGCCGCGGGGACACAGCCCCGCCGCGCCACCCGGACCGTCGGACGCACCTGGGCCGCCTCATGAACTAAGCGGCCGGGCCGAACCAGCGGGTGAGCGTCTCGGTGAGACCGGTGCCGCCGGCCCAGCAGACGTACCCGTCGGGACGGACGAGTATCGCCTCGGCGTCGGCCGCGCCGGACTCCGCCCGGGCCCGCACACGGCTGACCCGGTCGCTCCAGGGGGACGCGGCGGTGAGAGGGGCGTCGGTGAGGACGAGCAGGACGCCGCACCCGTCGCGCGTCAGGTCGCTGAACCGGACCCGCTGTTCCTCGCCCCCGTCCTCACCGCCGACGACGAGGTCGAGGTCGGGCATCCGCAGGCCCAGCAGCGGATGGGCGGCCGCGTCGGGAGACGGCAGGCAGAGGTCGAGCCCGGCCATCACCCCGGCCATGTACCGGTTGGCGTCGGGCAGGCGGAGCAGGTCGGTGAGCACGTCGCGCAACTCGCCGAGACCGCCGTCGCGCTGGGGCCCCATGACGACGCCCTGGGCCCGGGTGAGGGCGAGCACCCGGGCAGCGACGGGGTGCCGCTCGGTCTCATAGGTGTCCAGCAGTTCCTCGCCCACCCGGCCGCGCAGGACGGCGGCGAGCTTCCAGCCGAGGTTGAACGCGTCCTGGACGCCGAGGTTGAGCCCCTGGCCGCCGGCCGGGGAGTGGATGTGGGCGGAGTCCCCCGCGAAGAACACCCGCCCGTGGCGGTAATGCTCCAGCTGCCTGCTGGCGTTGCTGAACCGGGAGGAGTAGCGGATCTCGGCGACGTCGAGCGCGCCGCCGTGGGTGGCACGGAGCACCTCGCGCACCTCATCCCGCGTCACGGGGGCGTCGCGCTCGGCCTCCATGGTCCGCGGGCCGCTGAAGACGAGCTTGTGCAGCCCGTTCGTCAGGGGCGTGATCATGGCGAAGTGGCCCTCGGGCGAGGTGTGGATCCGCGAGCTGATGTGTCCGCTGGAGCTGTCGTCGACGTCTCCGGTGAGGAGCAGATCGGCGGTGGCCATGCGGAGGGTGGCCGCCTGGCCGGGGAACGCGGCTCCGACGAGCTTGCGGACGCTGCTGTGGGCGCCGTCGCAGGCGACGAGGTAGCGGCCCCGCAGCGACCGTTCGGCGCCGGCCGGCGTGCTCGCGGTGACCGTGACGCCGTCCGCGTCCTGCCGGAGACCGGTGAGCCGGTGCTCCCGCAGCACGTGGCCGCCGAGCTTGGCGAGCCGGTCCTCGAGCACCGCCTCCAGCTGGTCCTGCGGGAGCAGGACGGGATGCGGATAGCGGGTGTCCCACGCCGTGTAGTCCAGCGGGACGGGCAGTCCGGCGAAGTGCCCGCCGACGAGCTGGTAGTCGATCGAGCGGCCGAGGGCGTCCTCCAGCAGACCGCGCAGCGCGAGCATCTCGGCGGTCCGGGGCTGGATCGCCCCGGCGCGTGACTGGAGGTTGCGGCCGGGCAGCCGGTCCAGCACGACGGTGGGCACGCCGGCCAGCGCCAGTTCGGTGGCGAGCGTCAGTCCGGCGCCGCCCGCCCCCACCACGATGACGTCGACGACGTCGGTGACCTGCGCGTTCATGGAGCCTCCTCGGAAGATTCCCTCACTTGGTAGATAACTATACCCGGTGCAACTTTCTCCTCGGTACCCCGACTGCCTATCCTGTGCACATGGCTGAACAACTTGGACTGCGGGAACGCAAGAAGCAGCGCACCCGGCAGACGATCTTCGAAACGGCGTTGCGCATGTTCCTGAGCCGCGGCTTCGACGAGGTGTCGATCGTGGAGATCGCCGAGGCGGCCGAGGTCTCCAAGCGGACGCTGTTCACCTACTTCCCGACCAAGGAAGACCTCGTCCTGCACGTGTTCGACGACCACGAGGACGAGTCGGCCCGCGTGGTCCGCGCCCGCCCGGCCGGCACCAGCCCGCTGGCCGCCCTGCACGCGCACGAGCTCGACGCCCTGGCCCGGCGGGACCCGAACACCGGACTCACCTCCGACCCGGAGGCCGTGGCCTTCGCCCGGCTGCTGCGCACGACGGCGAGCCTCAGCGACCGGCTGCTGCGGTACGCGGGACGCGGCATCGCGGCCCTCGCGCAGGCGCTGGAGGAGGCCGGCGCCGACGAGCTCACGGCGCGGCTCGCGGCCACCCAGATCATCGCCGTCCTGCGCACCCTCGCCGACCGCAACAGCCAGCAGGTACAGGCGGGCCGCCCGGCCGACGAGGTCTACCCCGAGGCCGTCGCCGCCGCCGACCGGGCCTTCCGCCTCCTCGGTGAGGGCCTGGCCGAAGTCCTTCCCGGCTGACGACCCGGACCGGCCGGCCGCCACTGCGGACGCCGCACCGAGGGTGGCCGAACCTGGGGCTTCCGGGGAGGCCTGCACCGGCTCTTTACTGGTCGCGGGAACCAGCGTGTCACTGACAGCGGGGTCGCGACCAGCCTACGGAGAGACATGCGCGAACGGACACAGATCCTGATCGCCGGCGGAGGCCCAGGGGGCGCGACAGCAGGCACACTGCTGGCGCGGCAAGGATTCGACGTGCTGTTACTGGAACGGGACCGCTTCCCCCGCTACCACATCGGCGAGTCCCTGCTGCCCTCCTTGCTGCCCGTCCTCGACGCCATGGGTGCCCGGGAGGTGGTCGAGCGCCACGGCTTCGTCCGCAAGACCGGCGCCTTCTACGGCTGGGGCGGCGAGGAATGGTCCCTCGGCTTCGACGAACCGGGCCGGCCGGCCCCGTACAGCTTCCAGGTGATCCGTGGGGAGTTCGACCACCTGCTCCTGGAGCACGCCCGCCGTCAGGGCGTCGTCGTGCGGGAGGGGACCAGGGTGCGGCGCGTGGCGCTGCCCGGGGGCCGGGCGACCACCGCAACCTGGGCCACCGGGGAGGGCCACGAAGGGGACACCGCCTTCCGGTACTTCATCGACGCATCCGGCCGGGCCGGGGTTCTCGGTGCGCGCCAGTTGCGCACCCGGAGGTTCCACGACGCTTTCCGCAACGTCGCCGCCTGGGGCTACTGGCGGGGAGCGGCCCCTCTCGCCTCGGCACCGGACGGCGCCATCGGGGTCTTCTCCCTGCCGGGGCACGGCTGGTTCTGGGCCATCCCCCTCCATGACGGGACCCTGAGCGTCGGCCTCGTCACCGGCAAGCGCTCGTTCCAGGGGGCGAAAGAGCGGCTCGGCTCGATCGACGCCGTCTACCACGAGGCCCTGGGTGACTGCCCGCAGCTCGCGGCGATGCTCGCTGGGGCCCGCCTGGTCACACCGATCAAGGTGGAGAGCGACTACTCCTACGTGAGCCGCGACTTCTGCGGCAAGGGCCACTTCCTGGTGGGTGACGCCGCCTGCTTCCTCGACCCGCTGCTGTCAACAGGCGTACACCTGGCGATGTACAGCGGGCTCCTGTCCGCCGCGGCCATCGGCAGCGTCCTGCGGGGCGAGGTCGACGAGGCCGCGGCACGGCGCTTCTACCAGACGGCCTACCGTCACGCCTACGAGCGTCTCCTCATCCTCGTCAGCGCCTTCTACCGCATCCACGACGGGCGCGACGCCTACTTCCGCAAGGCCCAGACCCTCAGCCGCCGCGACCTGCGGGGGACGCGGCTGCACGAGTCGTTCCTCAACATCGTCACCGGCATCGAGGACGTGCACGACGCGTCCGAGGAGGCCGTCGACGTCCTCCACGCCGAGCTGCGACGCCCCCGCCAGGGCCATCGTGCCCAGGGGCTCGGCGGCCACGGCACCAGTCAGATGTTCTCCCTGCCCACCGATCCCCGGCACGCACCCGGCGGCCTCGTCCTGGTCCTCGACCCCTATCCCCGCCTGCTGCCCGCCCCCTGATGCCGTGAGCCCGGATGCCCCCGGTGACGCGGTGCGCCATCCGGGGGACCGCGTCGCCGCGCCCCGGACGGTGAGGCGCTCCGGTCCGGTAGAAGGCAACCGTGCACCGGCAACGGTCCGGCTGCGCATTCCACCCCTGCCCAGACCTTCGGAGTGACCTCATGCCCGAAAATGACGTGCTGCGCCGCAAGTTCGCCCACCGCTTCGACCTGCTGGACACCGACCGCGACGGCTACGTGACCGAGGCGGACTTCGCAGAGCTCGCCGACCGGCTTCTGGAGGGCGCGGGCGAGCCGACCAGTTCTCCCAAGGCGCGCGCTCTGCGTGACGCCAAGGCCCACTACTGGCGCACGCTCACCGAGCTCGTGCCCGCCGACCACAGCGGCCGCATCACGAAGGACGCTTTCGCGGCAGCGCTGGCCGGCTCGACGGACCCGCAGCGGATCTCGCACATGGTCCGCCCCTCCATCGAGGCCGACCTGGCCCTGGCCGACCGCAACGACGACGGCATCGTGGACAGTGACGAGTTCATCACCCTCTACGCCTCCATCGGCGTCCCGGCGGCCGAAGCGCAGGAAGCCTTCCGTACCCTCGACCGTGATGGCGACGGCCGGCTGACGCTCGACGAGTGGCTGAAGACCGCGATGGAGTTCTTCACCTCGACCGATCCCACCGCCCCCGGCAACCGGATCCTGGGCCGCGTCTGACGCGCACGCCACGGCGGCCTCAGCGCCGCCCGGGAAACGGGCAGCCGTAGTCGCGCTGTGCTCTAGTGAGCGGTGTCGAGCAGAGGTCGGCCCGTGCCGTACGAGGCGGCCATGGGCGACGTACCAGTGGTGACGAAGTCCCTGATCCCCGCCAGGTAGGTGTCGCGGTCGACCAGCCCGTCATGGTCGGCGTCCAGGTCGTCGAAGGCGGCCGCGGCATCCGCCTCGGCGTTTCCGGCCGCCGTGCGCATGCGGATGAACTCCCCGCGCTCCAGGCGCCCGTCACCGTCGGCGTCCGCGATGTCGAACAGGGAACCCAGAGCAGGGCGACAGGAACGCTCGAACGCGTCATGACCCACCCACGTGCGGTACTCCTCGAACGTCACGCGGCCGTCGTGGTCACCGTCCATGTCCGCGAAGACCGCCTCATGCGCCGCCCGCGACGCGACGACAACCGGATGGGAGGCGTCCCGGCCCATGGCCGAGGCCACCCTTGCCACCCGCCCCAGGTACTCGGCGTGTGTGACCACACCGTCACCGTCCACATCCAGCATGGCGAAAATGCGGTGCTGCGGAGAATCGGACACGGACTGGGACACAGGGCCTCCGGGTTGTCTGAGTCGGCACCTCGTCGCTCACTCTGAGGTGCTGAGAGCGACCTTAGAAGCGGCGGACCACGGCGAATCGATACGCCGAAGTCTCATCACCCGTTCGCACCACAACCCGCGTTCACACCGCCGGCCTTCGGCTCTCGGTCGGCCCCGGCGGGAGCCGGGTGGATCTGCGCGAGCAGGTACGCCGATTCCACGCGTATCCCCGCTCCCTCGGCCCGGTTCCATTCGGTGAAGACGTCGGCGAGGTCATGGTGGAGGTCCTGCCATGCGTTGCCGTCGGCCAGGAGACGCTCGCGTTCGGCCTGGAGGTGCCCGGCCGTGCGGACCCAGAACTCGGCCGCTGCGAGCGGGGACTCGAACGTGAACGGGACGTGTTCGGTGGTCACCGTCACCTCATGGCCGGTGAACAGTGCGCGCAGGTACCCCTCGTCTCCCCAGCCCACTGGAGGCCGGCCTCCGGCGGGGGGCGGCGGCAGGTAGGGGCTGGTGGCGCGGTTCGTGGCCGCCATCAGGCCGTCGGGCGTCCAGGCGGCGGAGACGATCCGGCCGCCGGGGGCGCAGCGGTGGATCAGGATCTGTGCGGTCCGGGGGTGGTCGGGGACGTACATGGCCCCGAAGACGCTCAGGACGCGGTCGTACGCGCCGGTGGTGTGGTCGGCGTCGGCGTGGTGGAAGGCGATGGAGAGTCCCTCGGTCCGTGCGCGTTGCGCGGCGATGGCGAGGAGTTCGGGGGTGGGGTCGGCCGCGGTGACGGCCGAGCCGCAGCGGGCGGCGGCGAGGGCGGCGTTGCCGGTGCCGCAGCCGACGTCGAGGACGGTCGTGCCGGGACCGGGCGCGGCCGCGGCGACGGCCCGCTCGGCCGCCGGGGCCAGGCGGCGGGCCATCGCCGGGTAGTCGCCCGCTGCCCAGGTCGTAATGGTCGGTGAGGTGCTCATGGGACGAGCCTGCCTTGTTCTGCCGGTGAGGGGCGGTACAAGATGTGGACCGGTCAGGGGGCCAAGGGGGTTGGAGTGCAACGGCGGATGGAGTACTGCCCGGTGACGGCGGGGGTGGAGGCGGTCGGGGACCGCTGGACCCTGCTCGTGCTGCGTGAGCTGCTGCTCGGCTCGCAGCGTTTCAACGACATCCACCGCGGGCTGCCCGGGATCAGCCGGAGTCTGCTGTCGGCGCGGCTGCGCCGGATGCGGGCCCACGGGCTGGTCGTGCGCGACCTGGACGCGGGCGGGCGTCCGGCGTACCGGCTGACCTCCGCCGGGGCGGCCCTTGAGCCCCTCGTCTGGCAGCTCGGTGACTGGGCCCGTCGCTGGGCGTTCGGTGATCCCGTGCGTGACCAGCTGGACGTGGGCTGGCTGGTGTGGCGGCTGCGGCAGTTCGTGCGCACCGAGGCGCTGCCCCAGCGCCGTGTCGTCGTGGAGCTCGCGCTGGGGCGGGAGGGGGTTGAGCAGGAGGAGCGGGGGTGGCTCGTGCTGTCGCGTCCTGCGGATGATGTCAGCGCTTGCCGTGTCCATCCCGGGCACGAGGTGGACGTGTGGGTCAACGCCGACTCGGTGGAGATGCACCGCGTGATCGCCGGGACCACCACGCTGGAGGCCGCGCGGCGCGCCGGACACGTCCGGATCAGCGGCGATCCCGGGCTCGCGGCCGCCTTCCCCCACTGGTTCTCCTGGCGCACGCCGACGGGCTGACGGGCCTCACGCCTCCTGCCCGTGGAACGGGGTCCGCAGTGTGACGATGGCGGTGCGAAGGAGGAATGCCTCCGCCCGGTCCCAGCTCCAGCCGGTCTCCGCCACCAGGGTGCGCCAGCCGGCCGGGCCGAACCAGAACCACAGCAGGTCGGCGGTCTCCTCCTGGGTGTGCGGGAATGACGCCAGGGCGTGGAGACGGCGGGCGGCCGCGCGCAGCGCGTCGCGGTAGTCCGCCGTGGCACGCTCCCACAAGGCCTCGCCGTCCTCATGGGACGGCAGCGCCTTTCGGATGGCCTCGTGCACGGCGAACTGGCCCTCGTTGCCGGCCCGGGTGCCGCGGGCCACCGCTTCCAGAACGGAATCGGGGTCCTGCGCGGCGCGCACTGACCGCATGGCTCGTTCGTAGCCGGAAGCGTGCACGGCCGCATCCACGATCTCGTTGAGGATGTCGCTCTTGCTGCCGACGCTCGCGAAGACCGTCTTGGGCGAGACATCGGCCCCGGCCGCGATGTCCGCGACAGTCACACGCCCGTAGCCGCGTTCGGCGAACAAGGCGATCGCCGAACGCAGGATCAGATCGCGCGTGTGCGCGGCAGCCTGTTCCCTCCGGGGAGATACGTAGGTGCGCTTCGTTGGCATGGGGCCAGTGTAGCCAGAAGGAGAAACCCTTGATCTATTCAATAGGCTATGCATAACCTCAATATCGGTCCGAGGCCGGACGAGGCCTCAGGAACCTGGAAGAGGAAGAGAGAGACGGGATTCTCCATGGGAAACGGAGCCACGGACGCGGCCCTGGGCCTCTTCACGGTCCTGGAGACCGGGGAGGCGGCACTGGCCGCCCAGTACATCCATGACGACTTCAGCAACCGAGAGGCGACCGTCTCTCCCCCCGCCTGCTCGCTCCCGGGCGCGGCCGGGGTCCTGGCCTCGGGAGCCTGGATGCGCTCCGCCTTCAGCGACCTGCGATTCCCCATCCTCGGCGTGGCCCACGAAGGCGATCAGGCATGGGTGCGGCTGCGGATGCAGGGACAGCACACCGGTCCCTTCGTCCTCTACCGCGACGGCGCTCTCGACCAGGCGATCCCGCCGACGGGCGCCCTCATCGACTTCGAGCACGTCCATGTGCTGCGCCTGCGCGACGGCAAAGTGGTGCGCCACGAGGCCGTGCGCGATGACGTCACCTTGCTCGGCCAGCTCGGCGTCTTCCCCCCGGGCCCCCTCGCCCTGCGCGCCCTCGCCTGGAAACTGACCGGCCGCGCCGCCCGAGCCGCCACCCGGACCACGGCGGTGGCGGCCCGCGCCGCAGCCCACGCGCGCACGTAGTGTCAGTAGGAGAAACGGAGATGCTCGGAATGACCAGTCAACTGTTCGCGATCTGCTTCAACGCGACCCGGCCGTCGGACCTGGCACGGTTCTGGTCCGGGCTCCTCGGCTGGGAACTGGCCGACGGTGCGGACGACGGCCTCGCGATCCTGCCCCCTGACGCCGCCGGCTTCCGCATCCGTTTCCTGCCGGGCCAGGAACCGAAGACAGGCCCCAACCAGGCGCACTTCGACCTGACGAGCGCCTCCCCGGAGGACCAGCAGCAGACGGTGGCCAGGGCGCTGGCACTCGGCGGGAGACACATCGACGTGGGCCAACTCCCGGAAGAGGGACATGTGGTGCTCGCCGATCCGGACGGCAACGAGTTCTGT
Source organism: Streptomyces sp. NPDC029216 (assembly GCF_040648015.1). NCBI lineage: Bacteria > Bacillati > Actinomycetota > Actinomycetes > Kitasatosporales > Streptomycetaceae > Streptomyces > Streptomyces sp. NPDC029216. The sequence goes on from NZ_JBEZWL010000002.1 coordinate 60,028, forward strand.
GTCATCAAGGCGGGCAACACGTTCCTCGCCGGCACCGGCTTCATCGGAGCGCTGGCCTGCGACGGTACGCAGGAGGTCGGCTACTTCTGGAGCGAGGCGTTGCGGTGGCCTCTGGTCTGGGACCAGGACCAGGAAACCGCGATCCAGTCGCCGGACGGCGGTACGAAGATCACGTGGGGTGGTCCTCCCGTGGCGCCGAAGACCGGCACGAACAGGCTGTACCTGGAGCTGGCGCTTCCCACGGGCGCCGACTGGGAGGCGGAGATCGGCCGCCTGGTCTCGCTCGGCGCTCAGCGCACCGGCACCGGCGAGGGCGGCCGGGCGCTGATGCTCGACCCCGACGGCAACGAGTTCTCCGTACGGCGGCCGCGACAGCCCTGAGCGTGCGACGGGGCCCGGGGCGTTCCGGAGGGCCCGGCTCAGTCGTCCGTGGGCGGCGCGTCGTGGTAGGGGTTGCGCGGTGGGCTGACGGGCTTCAGGATTCCGACCTCCACGGTGGGGACGGGGTTTTCGACAGGGACTTCCCCGGCCTGCCAGACGCCCGTGACCTCGACCCAGGTGTCGTTGTCCGGTGCCTGCGCGCCGTGCATCTTCACGTGCAGGGTCCGTGCGTCGGCCGCGCAGCAGCTGAGCTTCAGGCGGTTGAGGTACCAGGTGTCCGGGCTCTCGCCCGCGGAGACGAAGCCGAGCAGCCTGATCTCGCGGCCTCGAAGGGTCTTCGGCGCGTGCACGGAACGACCGATGAACTCCTCCAGGGCCAAGGGCGTGACGGGCGCGTCCGCCAGTTCCGGGTAGGCGGTCTGCTCGATGCCGGCCGCGGCTCCGTCCCGCGAGGCCGTGTACGAGCCGAGCGCCGGCGGGGCGACGAACAGCAGGGTGAGCGCGGGTACGGCGAGGAGCCAGGAGACGTGCCTCCCACTCCCGTGTCCGTGTCCGTGCTCGTGGTCGTGGTCGTGGTCGTCGCGCCGTTCCGTGTCGTCGTCCGGCTGCCGCAGGCGGCGCACCAGTTCGACTCCGAGGCCCGCGAGACCCAGGGCGAGCAGCAGGAGTCCGGACGCGACGAGGTACGGCCGCAGCCCTTCCTTGACGTACCGGAGGTACACCTCGCTGCGCACGGTCGTGTGCAGCAGGCCGGTGCCGGTCAGCACCAGCAGGAGGGGCGAGCCGAGGCCGCTCAGCAGGCGAGCGTGTTCCCCGCGGGCGGGGGCCTGTCCGGTCACAGGAGTACGCCTCCCACGAGTACGCAGCACAGGATCGCCACGACGAACGTGCCGGCGCAGAACCGCACCGCGAATGCCCGCCCGAAGGCTCCCGACTGCAGGGCGATCAGCTTCAGGTCGACCATGGGGCCCACCACCATGAAGGCGAGGCGGGCGGTGGGCGAGAAGCCCGTGAAGGAGGACGCGACGAACGCGTCCGCCTCCGAGCAGACCGACAGCAGGACCGCGAGTACCGCCGCGACGAGGATGCCCAGCCAGGGAGCCCCGGAGAAGGTTTCCAGCACGGACGGCGGCACGAGGACGTTGAAGGTCGCCGCGGCCATGGCGCCGACCACCAGGAAACCGCCCGCCTGCAGGAAGTCATGCTGCAGCCCGCGCCGGAAGGCTTCCAGCCGGCCCGCGCCGGGCGCGTGCTCCGCGTGCCCCGTCGGCAGCCGCAGCCACTCCTCGCGCCCCCAGCGGATCCACAGCCAGCCCATGACGACCGAGGTGACGAGCGAGGCACCGAACCGCGCGGCCACCATCTCCGGCTTGCCGGGGAACGCTATCGCCGTCGAGACGAGCACCACCGGGTTGACGGCGGGCGCGGCGAGCAGGAACGTCAGGGCCGCCGCGGGAGCCACGCCCCGGCGCATCAGACTGCCCGCGACCGGCACCGAGGCGCACTCGCACCCTGGAAGCACCACGCCGGCGGCACCGGCCACCGGAACGGCGAGGACGGGGTTGCGGGGCAGGATCGTGGAGAAGACCCGGGCGGGGACGAACGCGCCGATGGCCGCCGAGACCACGGTCCCGAGAAGCAGGAACGGCACGCCCTGCATGACGATGGCCACCAGCAGCGTGCGCCAGGCTCCGAGCGCCGCCAGCCCGAAATGCCGCTCCAGCCACGGTCCGGCGAGCACCGCCGCCACCGCGGCCCCGACCAGGGCCGCGCCGACCGTTCCGGTCCTCGCCCGGCCTGCCGGCTGCGCGTCCGCCCCGCCGCCCTGCGGGGCGATTGGACGTGGTGGCGGTGGCCCCGTCGCAGTGCTCGCCGAGCCCTCAACCACGCTGCGCCCCTCGCTCCTCGTCCACCGCGGTGCGGCGGAACGTGCCCAGCCCGCCCGGAGGCGGCCCGGCGCGAGCGGGCACACCCTAGCCGACGACAATCATATTCATCGGGGAGGGCTGGCTCCGCGGCGGTCCAGCCGCGGGCCGCACGGGTCAGGAGCCTGTCGCAGGTACGGGGCTGACCGTAGGTGTAGATGCCGTCAGCCTGCAGGCGCGGGTCTTCGAGGTACAGGCGGCAGCCCGCGGGCCGTCGCCGCAACGGTCGCCTCGTCCTGGTAGGCCAGGGCCGCGGCCCGGACCATGCCGTAGGCGAGCCGGGTGCTGTGCGTGCGCGCGTCGTGGTCGATTCGGGTCGGTGCTGACACGGGGTTGCCCTTCCGTCGTCGGTTTCCTCCCGCCCGGGCCGGCCCCCGGGCGATGCGGGCCTGTGCCGGCCGGCCCGCGGCAGCGGCGTAGGGGTGGCGGCAACCGAGCGGGGAGCGGTGGCCGCGACGCTAGCCACCCCGCGCCTGGCCCCTGCCACACGATCGGGGAGGGCAGAAACGATCGCCCACCACCCGAACGGCACACCTCGGCCGCGCCGTGGCTACGGATCGGGTACACCTTCCGTCCGGGTTCCGGCGTCCTCCTCGGGCAAGGAGGAGCGGCGAACGTGGCCGGTGGGAGTCGTCCTCACTGGGTAGGCCGCGTGGAGGAGGTGGATCCCGGCCGCGTCCGCCTCCGGCAAGACCGTGGAGCGGCGCGGCCCCCGCCGGGGGTCCCGAGTGGACGAAGGAGCGAACCGATGTCGAATGAGCGAGCGGGGCAGCGGGCACGGGCGGAGGACCTCGTCGACGTGCCCCGGCTGGTGACCGCGTACTACGCCCTGCACCCGGACCCCGCCGATCCGGCCCAGCGCGTCGGCTTCGGTACCTCGGGGCATCGCGGCTCCTCCCTGGCCACCGCGTTCAACGAGGACCACATCGCCGCGACGAGCCAGGCCATCTGCGAGTACCGGGCCCAACAGGGCGTGGACGGGCCGCTGTTCCTCGGCGCCGACACGCACGCGCTGTCCGAACCCGCCCGTGTGACGGCGGTCGAGGTGTTCGCCGCCAACGGGGTGGAGGTCCTCATCGACACCGCGGACGGCTGCACTCCGACGCCCGCGGTCTCCCATGCCATCCTCACGCACAACCGCGGCCGCACCGGTGCACTGGCCGACGGGGTGGTCGTCACCCCCTCGCACAACCCGCCCGGAGACGGCGGCTTCAAGTACAACCCGGCGCACGGCGGTCCCGCCGGATCGGATGCCACCGGCTGGATCCAGGACCGGGCCAACGAGATCATCGCCGGCGGTCTGAAGGAGGTCCGCAGACTCCCGTACGCGCGCGCCCTCGCGGCCCCCACCACCGGCCGGTACGACTTCCTCGGCGCCTACGTCCGCGACCTGCCCTCCGTGCTCGACCTGGACGCCGTCCGCGCGGCGGGCGTGCGCATCGGCGCCGATCCGCTCGGCGGCGCGTCGGTCGCCTACTGGGGACGCATCGCGGAGGAGCACCGCCTCGACCTCACCGTCGTCAACCCGGAGACCGACCCCACCTGGCGGTTCATGACGCTGGACTGGGACGGGAAGATCCGGATGGACTGCTCCTCCCCGTACGCCATGGCCTCCCTGATCGAGGGCCGGGCCCGGTTCGACGTCACGACCGGCAACGACGCCGACGCCGACCGGCACGGCATCGTGACCCCGGACGGCGGGCTGATGAACCCCAACCACTACCTCGCCACCGCGATCGACTACCTCTACCGCCGCCGCGGGGGATGGCCGGCCTCCGCGGCGATCGGCAAGACCCTCGTGTCCTCGGGGATGATCGACCGGGTGGCCGCCGATCTGGGCCGGGAGCTGGTGGAGGTCCCGGTCGGCTTCAAGTGGTTCGTCGACGGCCTGGCCGGCGGCACCCTCGGGTTCGGCGGTGAGGAGTCCGCGGGGGCTTCCTTCCTCCGTCGTGACGGGTCCGTGTGGACCACCGACAAGGACGGCATCCTCCTCGCCCTGCTCGCCTCCGAGATCCTCGCGGTGACGGGGCAGAGCCCCTCGGAGCGGTACGGCGCGCTCACCGAACGGTTCGGCGCGCCGGCGTACGCCCGTATCGACGCCCCGGCCACCCGGGAGGAGAAGGCGGTCCTCGGCCGGCTGTCCCCGCGGCAGGTCACCGCGGACACGCTGGCCGGAGACCCGGTCACCGGCGTCCTCACCAGCGCCCCGGGCAACGGCGCGGCGTTCGGCGGGATCAAGGTGACCACGGACGCCGCCTGGTTCGCGGCCCGCCCCTCGGGCACCGAGGACGTCTACAAGATCTACGCGGAGTCGTTCCGGGGCCCCGGACACCTCGCCGAGGTCCAGGAAGCGGCGCGCTCGGTCGTCTCGGCGGCCCTGTCCGCCTGACCCTCCGTGCGGCACGAGGGAACGTGAGCCGTGCGCCCCCCGTGCGCCCTGCGCTCGCCGCGGTGCGCCGCGCCTGCGGCTACCTTCCCCGGGCGGCCACGTCGAGCAGCAGCCGCGCGGCGACCGTCGCGCCGTCGGTGCGTACCTCGGCGGCCGCGGCGGCCGCCCGTCGCCGGGTTCCGGGCGCCAGGGCGGTGGCGAGCGCGGCCGACAGCGATTCCACGGTGGGGGCCGGGCCGGTGTGGGCCGCACCGATGCCCAACTCGGCGACCCGGGCGGCCCAGTGCGGCTGGTCCGCGATCTGCGGGACCACCACCTGCGGCGTGCCGGCCCGGGCCGCCGCCGTGGTGGTGCCCGCACCGCCGTGGTGCACCACGGCGGCCATCCGGGGGAACAGCGCCTGGTGGTTGACCTCGCCGATGACGAAGCAGTCGTCCCGGTCGTCGGCCACGGCCAGGCCGGCCCAGCCGCGGGCGAGGACGACGCGGCGGCCGTGTGCGCGGGCCGCCTCGACGGCCAGCCGCGCGAGGTCCTTCGAGCGGTGCGGGCCCATACTGCCGAAGCCCACGTACACCGGGGGCTCACCGGCCGCGAGGAACACCTGCAGGCCGTCCGGGAGGGGCCGTTCGTCCGGGAGGATCCAGGCCCCGGTCTGGACGAGGTCGAGGTCCGTCATGTCCCGCCACGGGCCGAGGAATGGGTCCGCCGCGAGCCACGGCCGGCCGGTGAGGACGTGGTCCCGGACGTCGTCCACCGGCGGCAGGCCGGCCTCCGCCCGGTGCTGGTTGAGCGCCGCCCCGTACAACGCGTTCACCCGCTGGGAGTCCTGCCGCCACAGCACCTTGAGGTCGTTCTCCTCCGGCGGGGAGGGCGTGCCGGGCCGGCGCCCGGGGCGGAAGTGCGGTGAGGGCAGTCCGAAGGGGTGGAAGCAGGCGAAGACGTACGGGATGCCCAGCCGCTCGGCCACGTCGCGCGCTCCGGCCGGCATGAGGCCGGTGGCCAGGAGGACGTCGCATCCACCGGCAGCGGCGGCGGTGAGGGTGGCGAACCGTGCGGCGACCAGCTCCGGCGCGAGGCGGAAGGCGTCCTGCGCCGTCGGAGGCCTCTCGGCGGTCACCACCGAGCGGACCGGCGGGCCGAGCGGTACCAGCGGCACACCGGCCCCGGCCAGCAGCTCCGCGAACTCCTCGTCGGGCGGTGCGCACACCTGCGCCCGCGCTCCCAGTTCCCGCAACCGCACCGCGAGGGCGGCCAGCGGTTCGACATCCCCGCGCGACCCCCACGTCGACAACAGCACACGCACGTTTGCTCCCCATTCCCGCAGGTTGTGGCTTCGGTCGGCCATCGTGCGGTACGACCTGGGCCTTGCCGCAAGCCCCCCGGTGCGCTATACGGTGAAGAGGGAAGGGACACGGCTGCCCTGTGTGGAAGAGGCCCTGGCCAGCCCGGACGTGACGGTACGGGGCCTCCTGGCCGCGACCGGCGACGCCGGGCGGCGCGCCGGCGCCGTGGTGCGGCGCGTCACTTCATGACTGCGTCGGCGTTCCTCGCCGCTTCGCCGCGCGGCGAGGACTGGTCGGCCGCCGCCCGGACCGCCCGCGCCCAGCTCCGCCTGATCCGTCTGGGTCCCCTGCACTGGAGGGACTGACCGGCCGGGGCCGCCCGACGGGCGGAGGTCCCGCGCGGCGGCACGGCCCCGTGACGTCAGCGTTCAGTGGTACTCCTGGTAGATCGTCGGCGTGGGCCATTGCTGGTCCGGGTGGGGCGAGTGAGGAGGGTACGCCCATCCCGGATCGGTGTCGTAGCCGTCGCCGGGCGCGGGCGCCGGCGCGGGTACGGGGGGCTGCGCCGGTACCGGGGCCGGGGCCGGCGGCTGCGTCGTGCCCCCGGGCGGGACCTGGAGACTGCCGTAGCGCTCCATCCGCTGCCAGCGCAGGCGCGATCCGGCGATGGCGGTGAAGACGGACTGGATGACGACGAGGTACATCAGCTGGCGGTAGACGAACTGCTGGAGGGGGAGGCTCCAGAGGGGGCCGGGGCGCTCGTCGTCGAGGCGGAACGCGTACAGGCCCATCAGCACCTGCAGGAGCAGGAACGCCGTCCACAGGCCGACGATGCGCATGGGGTCGAGGAAGACGAGGCCGTAGACGGCGAACACGTCGACGACGGGCGCGAGCAGCGGCAGGAGGACCTGGAACATCAGGAGGTACATCAGGCCGCGTCGGCCGAGCTTGCCCGCCTGGCCGCGCTGGGTGAGGGCGCCGCGGTGCTTCCACATGGCCTGCAGGGTGCCGTAGCACCAGCGGTAGCGCTGCTTCCACAAGGCGCCCAGTGAGGCCGGCGCCTCCGTCCATGCCTTGGCGCGCTCCTCGTAGACGACCCGCCAGCCGTCTCGGCACAGGGCCATGGTGAGGTCGGTGTCCTCGGCCAGGGTGATGTCGCTGACGCCGCCGACGCGCAGCAGGGCCGCGGGCACGGTGGACGCCGGCCCTCGGTCGCGGGCCGCCCCGTCGGCGCTGGTGTCGAAGAGGTGCTGGGTGTAGCCCTGGAGCAGCAGCGCGGTCGAGAGGGTGAGGACCAGCGTCGTCAGGAGCAGCCAGTGGGTGCGCAGCGGAACGTTGCGTACGGTGCCGTGCCGGCCGCGGGCCCTGCTACGACGGGGGTTCTTGGACAAGGGGGGTTTCCTGCCTGGCGGTGCGGAATCAGGGGTGGGCGGTGGGCTTGCCGCCCTGGCCCGGTGCGGTACCGGAACGGCCGCGCGCCGTACTGGCCGGCGTCGGGGCGGGGCCGGCGGTGGCGCCGGTCGCCGGACCTGTGTCGGTAGAGGTTCCGGCTGTCCTGCCGGGTGCGGCGGTGGGGGACGCCGTGGCGCGGGTGGGGGACGGCCGGGGGCTCCGGCTGCCGCTCGCGGGCTTGCCGATGGCGGGACTCGGGGTGGTCCGCGCTGCCGGGCCCCTGACATCGGGGCTCTGCGGCGCCTGGGCGGACGGCAGGAAGGGTGACGACACCGAGGGTCCGCCCAGCAGGGTGCTGATGAGGAGGACGACGTAGCCCGTGTTCCGGGGTGCTGGGCCGGCTTGCGCAGGCCGGGGGTGCGTCAAAAGCAGGGACGGGCCGGGCGGGCTGATGTCCCGTCCGGCCCGTCCGCTCGCCGCTAGAGGTCGAGCTGATGCTGGTGTGTCGTGTGCGTGGGGGTGTAGCCGAAACCGTCGTTGATCTGTCTCATGTGCGTGTTGCTGTCGGCGGTGTCGGTCAGGAGGCCGTCGAGGTCCGGATAGTCCGCACGGGCCTGTCGGATCGACTCGGCCTTCATCCATCGGCCGAGGCCGTGTCCACGGTGCTCGGGCAGCACACCGGTGCCGTAGTGCTGGCCGTCACCCGTGCCGTTGCCGGGGATGACGAGTTCGGTGAACCCGGCTATCGAGCCGTTGGCGGCGTCGACGGCGACGACGGTGTGCAGGTGGTCGCCGCGCTGTTCGACGGCCTTGGCCGCGGCCCGCACACGGTCCACGTCCCAGGTCACGGTGCCGCAGTCGGTGTCCTCCATGGGCGTGTCGTCCATGGCGCGGCGTGAGGCGGCGAACGTCTCGGCGAGGTCGTCGGGGACGGTCCCCCGCCATGACATCAGCCGGTAGCCGGGATGCGGACGCTCGGTGATCTCGGCGAGGAGGGCCATATCCACGTCAGCCAGTGCCAAGCGGGTGTACCGCAAGGTGAGGACCTTCCGGAAACCGCGCGCCACCAGGAAACGGTCGCCGGGCGATCCGGCCTCGGCCTGCGCGACAACACAGCGCCGGGCATGGTCGCGGGCGGTGGCCACGGCGGTGTCGAGGAGCCTCGACCCGACGCGCTTGCGGCGCTCCGCGGGATGGACACGGAGGTCGAGCTCGGCCAGGTGCTCCTGTCCGGGGTCGGCGAACAGCCGCAGGAAGGCCGCCCCGACAGGGATGGAATCCGCGTCCGACGCCAGCCAGGCGAGACGCGGGCCGTGCGGCCCGTGAGCGGGGTCGGTCAGTGGGGTGATGCGAAGGGACAAGGTGTCTCCGTCGTGAGGAGGTGGCGATGGTCAGTACGCGAGCTCAACTCGTGGGCAATCCTGCGCATGCGCTCCACACCTCCTCGTCGACAGCGCCGGCCTGCCCCGATGCAGGCGGCTGGATGAACCTAGCCGGGCGCTCGGCCCCTCGACAACGGATTAAGGATGCGTCGGAAATCTTTGACGCGTCGGAGATTTCCGACCTATATTGCGGTCATGCCTACGGATGTGTTCGGCGTGCTGGCGAATCCGGTGCGCCGCAGACTGCTCGAAAGCCTGCGCGATGGACCTCGCTCCACCGGCGAGCTGGCCGGGATGTTCGAGCTCGGGCGGCCCGCCGTCTCCGAGCACCTGGCGGTGCTCCGTACCGCCGGACTGGTACGGGAGGAGCCGCGTGGCCGGCACCGCTTCTATCACCTCGAACCGGCCCGGCTGGCCGAGGTGAGCGAGTGGCTGCATCCGTTCGAGCGCTACTGGAAGCAGCGCCTTCAGGCGCTGTCCGATCTCCTGGACGAAGAAAGCGGAACATGACGACCGAGAACGACACGATCACCTGCGAGAAGTTCCTGCCCCACCCCCCGGCGGCAGTGTGGAAGGCCCTGACCGACCCCGAGCTGCACGCCCGCTGGTGGGCCGCCGGCGACATCAAGCCCGTCGTCGGGCACCGCTTCACCCTCGACATGGGCAACAACTTCGGCCACCAGTCCTGCGAAGTGACCGAAGTGGACGAGGAGCGCCTGCTGGCCTACCGGTTCGCCGAGGGCACCCTCGACACCACCATCACGTGGATCCTGCACGCGCGAGACGGCGGCACCCTCCTCGCCCTCGCCCACACCGGCTTCGACCTCGACTCCCCCATGGGGCGACAGGCGCTCGCAGGCATGGGCAAGGGCTGGCCCCACGTCCTCGACAACCTCGCCGCGGCCCTGGCCCGGACCGCCTGACCCGTCTCCCTACGGCGGATCCCGCCGCCCTCTCCCCCGGCGATCACGGTCGTGGTGGTGCACCGCTGCCCTGGTCCGGGGGCGCCACGGGCAGTTCCACCGTGATGTGGAGCCCGCCCGCGGGACGCGGGGTGAGGGTGAGGGTCCCGTCGTGGGCACGGGTGATGCTCTGGACGATCGCCAGGCCGAGCCCGACGCCGGCGTGGTCGGTGCGTACGCGTTCGGTGCCGCGCTGGAACGGCTCGGTGAGCGTGGAGACCAGTTCCGGGGTGATCGGCTCGCCGGTGTTCTCGACCGTGAGCACCACCGTCTCGGGGCGGATGCGGGTGGTCACCCGCACGCTGCCGTGTTCGGGCAGGTTGTGGACGATCGCGTTGTGCACGAGGTTCGTGGTCAGTTGCAGCAGGAGCGCCGGCGATCCGAGGGTGGGGGCGATGTCGCCGTCGGTCTCCAGGGTGACGCCGTGCTCTTCCGCGAGGGGAAGGAGCGTTTCGGCGGCTTCTTCCGCCATGAGGGACAGGTCGACGGGTTCCGGTGTGAAGGACCGCCGGTCGGCTCGGCTCAGCAGGAGCAGCGCTTCGGTGAGTTCGATGGCCCGGGCGTTGACCGCGTGGAGGCGGTCGATGAGCGGGTCGGCGGCGCGGCCCGGATCGGCGCGGGCCACGTCGATCAGCGCCTTCGAGACCGACAGCGGGGTGCGCAGCTCGTGGGAGGCGTTCGCCGCGAACCTCCGCTGTTCGGTGACGTGCGCTTCGAGCCGCGCGAGCATCGTGTCGAAGGCGTCGGCGAGTTCGCGCAACTCGTCCTGGCGGCCCGGCAGCCGGATCCGGTGGGAGAGCGATCCGTCCGCGGCCGTACGGGTGGCGTGCGTGATGCGGTTCAACGGGGCGAGCATGCGGCCCGCGAGGGTCCACCCGCCCAGGAGGCCGAACACCAGCAGGAAGGCCAGCACCCCGGCGGTCGCCGGGGCGTAGTCGCGCAGGATGACGGAGCGGATGGGCACGAATTCACCGGGCCTGCTCGAAACGACCTGGACATCGCGCAGGATGAACTCCCACACGGTGGCGAGCAGCAGGACGCCCGCGATCATGAGGAATCCGGCGTAGCTGAGGGTCAGCTTGAGGCGAACGCTCGGACCGGGTGCCCTATCCACGCTCCGCTCCCCCGGTTCCGGTGCCGGGCTCCGTGTCGATGCGGTAGCCGTGGCCGGGCACGGTGGCGATGAGCCAGGGCCGGCCGAGCCGTTTGCGCAGGGCGGAGACGGTGATGCGCACCGCGTTGGTGAAGGGGTCCGCGTTCTCGTCCCACGCGCGTTCCAGGAGTTCCCCGGCACTGACGACACCGCCTTCCGCGGTGACGAGGACTTCGAGCACCGCGAACTGTTTGCGGGTGAGCGCCACGTAGCGGCCGTCCCGGTAGACCTCTCTGCGGAACGGATCCAGCCGCAGGCCCGCGATCTCCCGCACGGGGGGCCTGGTGTGCGCACGCCTGCGGTCGAGCGCCCGGAGCCTGAGCACGAGCTCCCGCATCTCGAAGGGCTTCGTGAGGTAGTCGTCGGCGCCGATGCCGAACCCGGAGGCCTTGTCGTCGAGACGGTCGGCCGCGGTGAGCATGAGGATCGGCATGCCGCTTCCCGAGGCGACGATGCGTTCGGCGACCTCGTCACCGGAGGGGCCGGGGATGTCGCGGTCGAGGACGGCGATGGCGTAGCTGTTGACGCCCAGCATCTCCAGAGCGGTGTCGCCGTCACCCGCGATGTCGGCCGCGATCGCCTCCAGGCGCAGGCCGTCGCGGATGGCTTCCGCCATGTAGGGCTCGTCCTCGACGATCAGCACGCGCATGGGAGTGATGCTACGAGCCGGCGCATATCGTCGGCGTATCGAGAACCGCATACGTGCCGGCAACACCGTGTCGTCTTGACTGGCGCCATGTTGCACACGGCACCGTCAGAACGAACCACCGCCCGAGCGGCCGCGCGCATCCGCAGGGCGGTGCGCGCGACCGCTCGGCCCGGCCCCTGGAAGCGCGGACCGGTGCTCGCGGCGCTGGCGGTGCTGCTCGCCCTGACCCTGCTGCTGCACGCGCGGATCACGGACCGCTGGAGCCTCGGCAGTCTGGTCGAGACCTTCCTGCCGTGGTTCGGCCTGTGCGTACCGGTCCTGCTGGTCTGGGCGCTGCGGCGCCGCTCCGCCTCCGCGCTGGCCGCGCTGGTGCTGCCCGTCGCGGTGTGGCTGAACCTCTTCGGCGGGCTGGTCGGCGACCGCTCCTACACCGGCGGCCCCGCCGACCTCACCGTCGCCGAGCACAACGTCGACGCCGGCAACCCCGACCCGGCCGGCACCGCCCGCGCCCTGGCCGCCTCCGGTGCGGACGTGCTGGCCCTGGTGGAGCTGACCCCGCAGGCCCTGGGCGCGTACGAGAAGGGCCTGGCGGAGGCGTACCCCCACCGCACGGTGCAGGGCACGGTCGGACTGTGGAGCAAGCTGCCGCTGTCGGACACCCGGCCGGTCGACACGCAGATGGACGCCGGGCCGCTGGGGGCCGCCAAGCCGGCCGACGTGAAACTGGCCTCCAACCGGGCCCTGCGCACCACGGTGGCCACCGACCAGGGGCCGCTGGCGGTGTACGTGGCCCACCTGGGATCCGTACGTCTGATGCCCCGGGGCGGTTTCTGGACGGAGAGCCGGGACCGCAACGCGAGGGCGCTCGGCGAAGCCCTCTCGGCCGAGCGGAGCGAACGGGTGGTACTGCTCGGCGATCTGAACGGCACGGCCGATGACCGCGCGCTCGACGGCATCACCTCGCAGTTGCGCTCGGCCCAGACGGAGGCCGGGGACGGCTTCGGCTTCACCTGGCCTGCGAGGTTCCCGGTGGCGCGGATCGACCAGATCCTGGTCAGGGGGGTGAACGTGGAGGAGTCCCGGGTGCTGTCGGCCACCGGCAGCGATCACCTGCCGGTGGTGGCCGGCATCAGCTGGACGCCGGCGAAGCCGCGAGGCTTTTCGTCCTCTTGACGATATAACCCGCTCCCCCTTATCGTCGCATTGACGAAATGAAGGGGGTTGGCCATGGCCGACATCACCCGGCGCCTCGGCTGGCGTCATCTGCGCTCCGCGCCCACCGCCCACATCCGACACCACAGGCGCGGCCGGCTGGTCCACGACGGCCGGGGGCTCAGCTTCTGGTACCGGTCGCTGTCGGCGGCGCTGTCCGAAGTGCCCGTCGACGACCGGGAGCTGGCCATGGCCTTCCACGCCCGCACGGCCGACTTCCAGGACGTCACGGTGCAGGCCACCGTCACCTACCGGATCAGTGACCCGGCCGCGGCCGCCGACCGGCTCGACTTCTCCGTCGACCCGGACACCGGCAGCTGGCGCGGCGCGCCCCTGGAGCAGATCGCCACCCTCCTCACCGAGACCGCGCAGCAGCACACGCTGGACGCACTGGCCCGGACCCCGCTGGCCGCCGCTCTGGTGAATGGCGTCGCATCCGTGCGGCAGCGGGTCGCCGACGGTCTCACCGCCGAGCCCAGGCTCCCGGCCACCGGCATCGACGTGGTGGCCGTCCGGGTCGTGGCGATCCGCCCCGAGGCGGAGGTGGAGCGCGCCCTGCGCACCCCGGCCCGCGAGCAGATCCAGCAGGAGGCGGACCGGGCCACCTACGAACGGCGGGCCGTGGCCGTCGAGCGCGAGCGGGCCATCGCCGAGAACGAGCTGGGCAGCCAGATCGAACTGGCCCGGCGCGAGGAGCAGTTGGTGGACCAGCGCGGCATCAACGCCCGGCGCGAGGCCGAGGAGAAGGCGGCGGCGGACGCCGTGCGGACCGAAGCCGAGGCGGCCCGCAAGGTCCGCCTGGCCCGCGCGGACGCCGAGGCGGCCCGTGAGACGGGAGCGGCGCGCGCCGAGGCCCAGGCCGCCTGGCTGCGCGTGCACGACGAGGCCGGCCCGGGCACGCTGCACGCCTTGGCGGCGACCCGGCTGGCGGAGAACATGCCGCGGATCGAGAGCATCACGCTCTCCCCCGACGTCCTCACCGGACTCCTCGCCCGGCTCGGACGTCCGGACGGCGGAGCGGGCGAGTGAGCCTGGCCCCGCGGGCGGTGCTCGTACACCGCAGGACCGAGTACGAGGAGCTGCTCGCGCGGCACGGGACGCACGGGCAGGCCGCGTTCTTCCTCTCCAGCCGGGGCCGCTCCGTCGACGAGGTGCTCCGCCGCCACGACCGCACCCGACAGGCGCTGCGGGAGGTGGCGGCCGCGGTGCCGCTCACCTGGCGCAGCACCCGGGTGGAGCGGGCGGACCTGGACCGCTTCCTGTTCGGCCCGGAGGACGTCGTGGTCGTGGTCGGGCAGGACGGCCTGGTCGCCAACACCGCGAAGTACCTCCGCGGGCAGCCGGTGGTGGGCATCGACACCGACCCGGGGCGCAACCCCGGGATCCTGGTCCGTCACCGCAGCGCCGACACGGCCGCCCTGCTGCACGCCGCGATCGCCGCCGGGGGCCTGGCGGAGGAGCTGACCATGGTCGAGGCCGTCGCCGACGACACCCAGCGCCTCCTCGCGCTGAACGAGATCTACCTGGGCCCGCCCGGCCACCAGACCGCCCGCTACCGCCTGGGCCCCGAGGGCGAGGAGGGCCCGGGCGAGGCCCAGGCATCCTCCGGGGTACTGGTGGGCACCGGTACGGGAGCGACCGGCTGGCTCCGCTCCCTGTGGCTGGAGCGCGGCAGCACCGCGGAGCTGCCCGCACCGTGCGAGCGGCGGCTCCTGTGGTTCGTACGCGAGGCCTGGCCCTCACCCGCGACCGGAACCTCACGGGTCTCCGGTGAGCTGGGGCAGGGTCAGGGGCTGCGGCTGACCGTGGAAACGGACCGGATCGTGGTCTTCGGCGACGGGATGGAAGCCGACGCCCTGGAACTGACCTGGGGTCAGAGCATACGGCTGGGCATCGCGGAGACGTCGCTGCGCCTGGTGACGTGAACACCCCGCCGGGCCACGGCAGGACGGCCGGGGTCGGGCGCACCGCGGGGCGAGGACTGCGCCGGCAGCGCGGCTATGGCGGCCCGGAGGTTCTGGAGGTCGTCGAGACGGACCTGCCGACGCCGGGTCGCGGCGAGGCGCTGGTGCGCGTCCACGCGGCCGGAGTGAATCCGGCCGACTGGAAGGTCCGTTCCGGGGCGGTGCGGAAGTTCGGCGCCCCGCCGTTCACGGTGGGGCTCGACCTGTGCGGAGTGGTGGTGGCCGTCGGCGACGGCCGGACGGCGCGGTTCAAGCCGGGTGATGAGGTGTACGGTTGCGCGTTTCCGCCCCACGGCGCCCATGCCGAGTACGCCCTCGCACCGGTGGAGGCACTCGCCGCCGCGCCGGTGGGCATCGGCCGAGGCCGCTCGTGACGTCGACGTGGTCCTGGACCCGATCAGCGGCGAGTACGGGCCCCGGTCGCTGGAGACGCTCGCGCCGGGCGGGATCCTCGTCGACGTACGGGGCGCCGGTCCCGACCGGACTGCCGTCCGGGAACAGGCCGAGGCACGCGGCCTGCGGTTCGTCGAGTTCGGATTCACCCCGTCCGGCGCGGATCTGGAACACATCACCGACCTGGTGGAACGGGGCGGCCTCCGGGTCGCCGTCGATCGGGTCCTGCCGCTGGCAGAGGCCGCCAGAGCCCATGAACTCAGCGAGTCCAACCGCGTGACAGGAAAGATCGTCCTCACTCCCCGGGCGAATTGATCACGAGCGCCGGCGCTCCCCCGCCGTCAGGTCCGGTTCAGGTCGGTGTACAGCAGGTGGTGGTCCGAGTACGGGCTGGGGCGGACGCCGTGCGTGCGGGGGGTGATGCCGCGCAGGAACACGTAGTCGAACTTGCTGTTCCAGTCGGTGGTCGTCGTACAGGCGCCCGCGCCGGCGGTGGAGGGGCGGCAGCCGGGGTCCGTGTCCAGGGCCAGGGCCCACATCGGGCCGAGTTCGGGCGCGTGCGGCACGGCGTTGAAGTCGCCGAGGACGATCGCGCGCTCGTGGCGGGCGACCTCCGCGGCGAGCACCCCCACCTGGCCCGCGCGTACTTCTCCCTGCCGGCGCTCGGCGAGGTGGGTGTTGAAAACGCGGACGGGCCGGCCGCCCACCAGCGTGGTGACGGCGAGGTAACCGCGGTCCTCGGAGCCGCCGTCGGGGTATTCGACGCTCACCCGGTCCGTCATCGGCGCTGCCGAGAGGATCGCCTGGCCGAAGCCGTCCGGCCGCCACGGCAGCCCCCCGCAGCGGTTCCAGTTCCGCAGGACCGTCCCGTACTCGACCCGGTAGACCAGCCCGTAGACCTCCTCCAGGTAGGTGCGGAGCTCCTCGACGTCACGTACGCACGCCTCCTGCAGGCCGATGACCTGCGGCGCGTACGTGGCGATCTCCGTCGCCCGGCCGAAGTCGTGCCCGCTCCCGCCGCACGGGTTGCAGATGTTCCACGTGCCGACCCGGTCCGGTACGACCTCCTCGGCGGCGCCTGACGGCAGCGGCCTGGCGCGGGCGGCGGCGCCGCTCGGTGCGCTGGGGCCCAGGAGGAGCGCCACGCAGACCGCGGTCATCATGCCCGCGGCCCACCGCGCGCCCTTTCTCAGCACCATCGCCTCCCCGGAGTGGACGGACATCATCACACGGTGCACTCGACGCATGATCGAGGTGCATCGTTTGATTGAAATTCTTACGAATACAGGTCGACTGGCCGGAAATCCTTGCCCAATTTGGTGACAGGCACATTGATGTTTCATGATTGTGACTGTGCGTCAAGTTCTGGCGCGCATCGAGCAGACACGGGGCACCGGGGGGTCCCCGTTCGCACCGGCCGATCCGGCCGGAGAGTTCTCGCTCCCGCCGCGCCGCGGCGCCCATCCCGTTCCGTCACCTAGGCAAAGGCCCATGTCCGCCCAGCAACTCTCGGACCTCATACGTTTCGCCCGTCACAACTCGCCCTTCTATCAAGACCTCTACGCGTCCCTGCCGCCGCACGCCGACCGCCTCACCGACCTGCCGGTGGTCGACCAGCAGGCGTTCTGGGCCGCCAACACCCTTCACGACAGCCGCGTGCTGACCGGCCCGCTCAGCGAAGCCACGGTCTACAAGACCGGCGGCACCACCGGGTCCCCCAAGTTCTCCGTCTACACACGTGACGAGTGGCGCACGTTCGTCACCGCCTTCGGCCAGGGGCTCGTGGACACGGGTCTGCGCCCGGGGCACCGCGTCGCCGACCTCTTCTACGCCGGGGAGCTCTACGCCAGCTTCCTCTTCGTCCTCGACTCCCTCGCCCACGCGCCCGTGGACAACGTCCGCCTGCCCGTCGGCGGAGGCGCGCCGCTGGAGTCGACGATCCCCACGCTGCGCGATCTCGCCGCCCAGGTGCTGGCCGGAACACCGACCACCCTGTGCCGGCTCGCCGAGCAGGTCGTGTCATCCGGGGTCCGGCTCGACGCGGTGGAGTTGCTCCTCTTCGGCGGCGAGGCCCTCTTCGACGACCAGCGGCGCCTGCTGGCCGCCGCGTTCCCCCGCGCCGAGGCCCGTTCCGTCGGGTACGCCAGCGTCGACGCGGGCCTGCTCGGCCGCCCCGTACCCGGCTCCGACGCCCGGGTGCACCGCGCCTTCACGCCGTACTCGGTCGTCGAGATCCTCGACGACTCCACCGATGAGCCCATCACCGAACCGGGCCGGCCCGGCCGGGTCGTGGTCACCAGCCTCTTCCGCCGCCTCATGCCCATCATCCGCTACCCCGCGGGCGACCGGGCCGAGTGGACCGGTACGGGGCCCGGGCACTTCCGGATACTCGGCCGCGCCGAGGAGGGCGTACGGGTGGGCCCCGTCTCCCTCTACACCCAGGACGCCCAGGACGCCGTGGCCGCCGCGGACACCGCGGGGCACGTGGTCGGTATGCAGCTCGTCGTCCGCCGTTGGGACGGCCGTGACGGGCTCGTCCTGCGGCTGGCCGCGGCACCCGGTGCGGAGCACGGCCGGGAGGAGCTGGCCGGGGCCGTCGTCGCGGAGCTGGAGAACGTGCGGCCGCTGTATCCGGACAGCGTGCGCGCCAGGTTCGTGCACCCGATGGCCGTGGAGTGGGTGCGCCACCGCGACCTCGCCGTCAACCCGCGCTCGGGCAAGCTCGTCCGGGTCCTCGACGAGAGGCCGACCGCATGACCACCACCTCACCCGTGACCGAGACCGAGACCGGGACCGAGACCGGGGCCGGCCGGCGGCGCGCTCCGCTGGTCCTGCGCAACCGCGCCTTCGGCGCGGTGTGGCTCGGCCAGATCCTCACCCAGGCCGCCGTGCGGATGTTCCAGGTCGGCGTGGCCTGGTGGATCGTCGCCTACGCCGTGCACGGTGCGCGGGGGCTCGCCTCCGGGCTGTTCATGGCCGCCTGCACCCTGCCCGCCGTGGCGCTGGCGCCCGTGGTGGCCCGAGCGGTCGCCCGGTTCGCGCACCGTTCGGTGCTGCGGACCGCCGCCGCCCTGGCCGGGGGCGCCTCCGGTGCGCTCGCGGTGTGGGCGTACGGCGGTGGGCCGCCGCTCGCCACCGTGTACGCGGCCGGTCTCGCCCTGGCGACGTGCCAGGCGTTCTTCGACCCCTGCCTGACCACCTCGGTGCCCGAACTCGTCGACGACGCCGACATCGAGACCGCCACCGGCTTCGAGCTGTCCACCCAGTCCCTGGCGGGCCTCGGTGGAGCGCTGCTGGGCGCCCTGACCGTCGACCGGGCCGGGGTGGCCGGGCTGGCCGCCGGCTGCGCGGCCGCCTACCTCGGCGCCGCCCTCCTCGTCGCGGGCGCCCGCTTCCGTACCGCCGTGCCGGGCGCCGGAGCCGACGCCCCGGCCCCGCCCCAGCGCCGCACGCTGCGCCGCATCCTCGGGGAACTCCCCTACGTACGGCGGATCCTGATCTGCTTCACCGCGGCGAACCTCTTCACCACCGCCGTGTTCGTCGTCATCCCCCTCTACACCCGCTCGGTCCTCGCGGGCGGGGGTGGCACCGTGGCCCTGCTGGAGGCTTCGCTGGGCGCCGGCGCGCTCGTCGGCTCCTTCACCGGCACCCGCGTGCCGGGACGCCCCACGGTCGCCGGTGCCTGGTGCCTGGGCCTGATGGCCCTCGCCCTCGCGCTGCCGGGGCTGGTCGGGCACCGTCTGGTCATCGCGGGCTGCCTGGCCGTGGCCGGCTGGTGTGCCGGGGCCGTCAGCGTCCGTTTCGTGGCCCTCTTCCAGCGGCTGGTGCCGCCGGCCGACAAGCCCGGCTTCTTCGCCGTGATGCAGGCCGTGCTGGGCGCCTCCCTGCCGGTGGCCTCCCTGGCGTTCGGCTTCGCCGGGGACTTCCTCTCCCCGCAGACCCTGTGCCTGGTGCAGGGCGCCGGACTGCTCCCCGCGGCCTGCGCGCTGGCCCTGCTGAAGTCCCCCGCGCCCGCGCCTGCCGCGGCCCAGCACGCCGGAGGCGAGCAGTGAGCCCCGTCATCACCCCGGTCATCACCCCCGCCGCCTGCTCGGACATCGCCGAACTGCGCCAGCTCTACTACGCCGTCTACGGACCGCACTACCCCGTGGCCCTCGGCACCGACCCGGCCGAGATGGCCCGGCTCATCGAGGACCCGTACTCCCTGTGGCTCGTCGGCCGCTGCCCCGACACCGGGGCACTGACCGCGTCCGCCGCCATCCACGGTGAGGCGGGCAGCCGCATCGGCCGCCTGGAGGGCATCGCCGTGCACCCCGGGCACCGCTCGGCGGGGCTGGCCGCCACCCTCACCGAGGCCCTGTGCGCGGGGATGCTGGACACGGGGCGGCTGGACTCGGTGTACGCGACCGTGCGCACCGTCAGCGCGGGCCCGCAACGCGTCGTCGCACGCAACGGCTTCCGCCCGCTGGGCATCCTGCCCAACGCCGTGGATCTCCGCAGCCGCGAAAGCCTCGCACTCTACGCGCGTCACTCCGCGGGGGTGCTGGAGCGCCGGATCCCCGTCACCGAAGTACCCGCCCCGCTCCTGCCGTTGCTGCGCACCGCCGAGGCCGCGCTGGGCATCGGCTACCCCGGGGTGCGGGCCGCCGCCGGCCCGCACCCCGCGCCGCCCGCGGGACAGGGCCCCGACGAGCGGCTGGAGATGATCGAGGCGCCGGCCTTCGTACGCCGCCGCTTCCGCGAGCGGTTCCCGAGCGCCGAGGGCTGGTTCTACCCGCTGCACACCCCGAACGTGCTGCTCACCCCCGAAGACGGCCGGTTCGAGGTCTACGCCTACCTCAACCGCGCCGGAGGGTACTGCTCCCTGCTGACCGCCCACCCCGACCCGGGCGCCGCGGCCGCGTGCCTCGAACCCGTCACCCGGGCCCTGGCCCGCGCGGGCGCGGGCTACGTCGAGGCGCTGGTGCCCCTCGCACACCAAGAGGTCCTCTCGGCCTTCCTCTCCGAGGGGTTCGTCGCCGGGGCCGTCTACCCCGCGATGCGCGCGGACGGCGACGGCTTCCACGACTACGCCGTCCTGTCCCGCTCCAGCGAGCGCATCGACTTCCGCGGCGTCGCCGTCGAACCGCCCCTCCAGCCCTATCTGGACTGCTACGTGTCGGCCTGGGCGTCGACACACCTGCCCACGTCATCCGAGGTTGCCCCATGAACCCCCATCTCGCGCCGGTCGCCGTACCCGACCCGGCCCTCCTGCCGCACGTACAGCAGCTGTGCGACGTGACCGACCCGTACGCCTTCGGGCCCGCGGAGGACGAGCTGTTCGCCGCCGCCATGGCGGAGACCAACGCCTGGCACGTCGAGCGCTCCCCCTTCTTCCGCTCCCTGTACGAGGCCGCTCCCCCGGCCCAGCCGTACCGGACGCCGCTCGTCCACGCGAACTTCTTCAAGCGGCACGAGGTCCTCTCCATCCCGCGCGAGGACGTCGAGCTGCACCTGACCTCCTCCGGCACCACCGGTCAGAAGTCGCAGATGTTCTTCGACCAGTGGACCATCCGCTCCGCCCAGCGGATGGTCGCCCGGATCTTCGAGCGCAACGGCTGGATCACCCCCGACCAGGAGGTCAACTACCTCCTGTACAGCTACGAACCGGCCCCCTCCCTCAATCTGGGGACCGCCTTCACCGACAACTACCTGTGCGATTTCGCCCCGGCGCGCAGCGTCGCGTACGCACTGCGCAACACCGGCGGCGACCACGAGTTCGACCCGTTCGGGTGCATCGCCGCGCTGCGCCGCTTCGAGCGGGAGGACGCGCCGGTCCGCATCCTCGGCTTCCCGGCCTTCCTCTTCTTCACCCTGGAGCGGATGCGGGCCATGGGGCTGCCCCCGCTGCGCCTGCCCGAGGGCTCCCTCGTCGTCCTCGGCGGCGGCTGGAAGGGGCACGCCGACCGGCGCATCGAGAAGGAGGAGCTGTACGCCCGCGTCACCGAGCAGCTCGGCATCCCGGGCGAGCGGATCCGGGACACCTTCGGGTCGGTGGAGCACTGCATCCCGTACATCGAGTGCGACCACCACCGGCTGCACGCCCCCGTGTGGTCGCGGGTCACGATCCGCTCCACGCGCACCCTCGAACCCCTGCCGTACGGGGAACGGGGCTACCTGCACCTCGTCTCGCCGTACATCACCTCGGTGCCGGCCCAGAGCGTGGTCATGGGCGACCTCGCTTCCCTCCAGCCGGGCGACGCCTGCGGGTGCGAGCTTCAGACCCCCTGGTTCACCGTCCACGGCCGTGCCGGGGTGAGCCGCAACCGCAGCTGCGCGGTGGCCGCAGCGGAACTGATGAAGGGCATGGCGTGACCGTGACGAAGACCATGACCGCGACCGCGGACGCGTACGAGCAGCACGGCGACGGCGGCGCGCACCACTACTGGCAGGGTGCCTTCATCGGCGACGAGGAGGCCGGGCGGCGCCTCGCCGCCCTCCCGGCCGCCGTCGAAGCCGCGCTGGCCACGGTGCTGGAGACCGAGACCGTGCTGGCCGCCTGCGACGCCCTCGCCACCGCCCTGGGCGACCCGGCCCACCCCGTACACACCCGGCTCGCCGCACACCTGCCCCCGGGAGAGGACCCGGCCGTCCTGGCCGAGCTCGGTGGCCTGCTGGGCCGGCGGGAGCTGACCCGCAAGCTGCGCCGCGAACTCGGCAGCGCGACTCCCGGCCGGCTGAACCGGGCCGATCCCCGAGAGACCGTCTACGAGGCGTGGGCACCGGTCGGCCTGGTCGCCCACATCGCCCCCGGCAACGCCGCGACGGTCGCACCGCTGAGCATCGTCGAGGGGCTGCTCGCCGGGAACGTCAACATCCTCAAGACCAGCAGCGCCGACACCCTCTTCACCCAGCACCTGATGGCCGAGCTCGCGGCCCTCGATCCCACCGGCGCGCTCGCCGCACGGGTCGTCGTCCTGCGCTTCCCGTCCTCCCGGCAGGAGTGGCTGCGCCTGATGTGCGCGCCCGCGGACACCGTCGCCGTATGGGGCGGGGAAGGCGCCGTCGAAGGGGTGGCGGCCCATGTGCCGGCCGGATGCCGGCTGGTGGAGTGGGGACACCGGATCTCCTTCGCTTACCTGACGGCCGACGCCTGGTCGGACGCCGGCACGCTCGACGCCCTCGCGGACGATGTGTGCCTGCACGAGCAGCAGGCCTGTTCCAGCCCCCAGGTGGTCTACCTCGACACCGAGGACGAGAAGGAGGTGTTCGCCTTCGCCGAGCGTTTCGCCTCGGTCCTCGCGGCCCGCCCGCCGGCCGCCGGCGCCGCTTCGGCGGGCGAACCGGACCCCGCCGAGGCGGCCGAGCTGACCACCACCGAGCTGATGGCCCGGCTGGAGGAACACCTCGGCCTGACCCGTGTGTTCGCCGCGCCCGACGGCTCGTGGCGGGTCATGGCCGACAGCCGGTCGCCGCTCACGGCCTCGCCGCTGCACCGCAGCGTGTGGGTCAAGCCGCTGCCCCGCGAGCGGCTGATCGCCACCCTGCGCCCGATGCGCCGCTACCTGCAGACGGCGGGCCTCGCGGGCAGCCGGTCCGACATCGCCGAGCTCTCCCGCACCACCCTGGCCGCAGGCGTCACCCGCGTCACGCCCGTCGGCGCCATGCTGGAGAGCTACGCGGGCGAGCCGCACGACGGCGTCTACGCACTCCAGCGCTACAGCCGCCGCGTCGCGGTCCAGGCCGACCCGGGCCGGTTCGCCACCACCGCCTGCCTCGACGACCTGGTCCGGCCCGTCGTCCTGCCGCCGCCGACGGGGCCCCTGCTGGGCAAGGAGGACGTGCAGGAGCCGGCCCGGGAGCTGGCCCGGGCCGATGCCGAGCTCTACTTCCGCAGCGGCGGCAGCACGGGCGCTCCCGCCCTGTCGGTGTTCAGTTACGACGACTACGACACCCAGATGCACGCCGCCGCCCGCGGCCTGCTCGCGGCCGGCTACGACCCGGTCGGGGGCCGCACCGCCAACCTCTTCTACTGCGGCGGCATGTACGGCAGCTTCATCAGCTTCTTCTCCGTACTCGAACGGCTCGGCGGGGTGCAGCTGCCCCTGTCCGCAGGACCGGACCACCGGGCCACGGCACAGGCCCTCATCGAACACCGGGCCGACACCCTCTTCGGCATGCCCTCCTACCTGTGGCAGCTGCTGCACGCGGAGGCGGACGCCCTGCGCGCGTACGGGGGCCTGCGCAAGGTCTTCTACGGCGGGGAGCACTTCACCGAGGAGCAGCAGCGCACGCTGAAGGTGAGGTTCGGCATCGAGGTCATCCGCTCGATCACCTACGGCAGCACCGACCTCGGCCCGCTGGGCTACCAGTGCGCGGACAGCTCCGGCGGCGTCCACCACCTGCACGCCGACCTCCACACCATGGAGATCGTGGACCTGGCCGAGGACCGGCCCGTGGCCCCGGGCGAGACGGGCCGGCTGGTCTTCACCACGCACGCCCGGCGCGGCCAGCACCTGGGCCGCTACCTGATAGGCGACCTCGGCCGGGAGGTCCCCGGCCGCTGCCCCTGCGGCCGGCAGGCGCCCCGGTTCGAACTGATGGGGCGCACCGGTGACGTCATGCGCGTGGCCACGTACTTCCTCAACCACCGCCGCTTCCTGGCCCTGGCCGAGGAACGGGGCGGTCACCGCGGCGAGTTGCAGATCAGGCTCGACGGTACGGAGGCGCGCGAGCGGCTGACCGTACGGGTGGAGCAGGCGCCGGCGACGGACCCGGAGCGGCTGCGGGAGGTCTTCCTGTCCGGCTACCCGGAGCTCCGCTCGGCGGTGTCGGAGCGGCTGCTGGACCTGGTGGTCGAGGCGGTCGACGGCGCCTCGCTGGACCGCAGCCCGACGAGCGGCAAACTCCTCGCGGTGGTGGACGCACGCCGCTAGGCGGTGCCCTCCCCCGGCCCTGGTCCGAAGACCGGGGCCGGGGGGTCCTGTCCAGCGGGTTCGCACGCGTCGGATGCTCCACCCCGGGGGTGATGCGGCCGTCAGCGGTCGAGGGGTTGGTGGGCGCTCTCCGGCAGCCGTAGGTACACCGCCGAGGAACACAGGCACAGCACGGCGACGTACCAGGGGAACAGGCCCGGCCGGCCCAGTTCTTGCAGCAACGTGCCGATGTACGGGGCCGTGCCGCCGAAGAGCGCGACCGTCAGCGAGTACGGGAAGCCTATGCCCGCCGCCCGTACCCGTGCCGGGAAGACCTCCGCGTTCACGGCCGCCGAGATCGAGGTGAAGCCGGTGAGCAGCACCATGCCGGCGCATTGGACGAGCAGCAGGGAGAGGAACGAGCCGTCCAGGGCGCGCGTCAGCGGTACGACGGACAGGGCGAAGCCGAGTCCGAAGAACAGCAGGGACGGTTTGCGTCCGAAGCGGTCGGACAGCAGGCCGCCGACCGGCTGCAGCAGGGCGAAGAACGCCAGGGACAGCGTCCCGGCGAGCAGGGCGTCGCGCTTGGCGATGCCGGTCTCCAGCTCGGCGTACATCGGCAGGTACGAGGTCCACGTGTAGTACGCGAGGGTGCCGCCGGCCGTGATGCCGCCTATCAGCAGCGAGGCACGGGGATGGTGCCGCAGCGCGTCGAAGAGCCGCGGCCGGGGGGCCGCGGCGGGGTGGGCGGTGAGGGTCTCCTCGGCGCCGCGCCGGATCCAGAATCCCGCGAGGCTGAAGACGGCACCGAGCAGGAAGGGCAGGCGCCACCCCCAACCGTTCATGGCGTCCTCGGGGAGCACGGCCACGAGCAGCGCGGCCGAGCCGGAGGCGGCGAGTTGGCCGAGGGAGGTGGAGACGTACTGGAACGACGAGAAGAGGCCTCGGCGGCCGGGCCCGGCGGACTCCACGAGGAAGGTGGTGGACGCGGCGAATTCCCCGCCGACGGAAAGGCCCTGGAACAGCCGCGCGGCCACGAGGACGACCGGGGAGAGCACGCCGACGGCCGTGTACGTCGGCGTGAGCGCGACCAGCAGGCTGCTGCCGCCCATGAGCAGGATGGTCACGGTCAGCGCGGTGCGCCGGCCCCGCCGGTCGGCGATCGCGCCCATCAGGAGCCCGCCGACCGGGCGCATGAAGAAACCGACGGCGAAGACGGCGAAGGTGGAGAGCAGGGGGACGAGGGAGTTGCCCGCGCCGGGCGGGAAGACCTGCCGTGCGATGTGGGTCGCCAGGAAGGTGTACGCGTACCAGTCGTACCACTCGACGGCGTTGCCGACCGAGGCGGCCAGCAGTTGGCGTAAGGGGTGGCGCGGTGGAGCGGGGGTGTGCGTCGCGATCTCTGTCATGATCACGCTCTGCCCGCCGGGAGCCGCCCTTAAAGAGCTTGGTTCGGCCTTTCGGACACGGCTCGACCACTGAAGGGTCAGCGGAGGCCTGGCGTCCTCAGGGCTCGCCGTCTTCGCCCCCGGATGCCGGGCGATCGTGGTCACCCTGGCGTTTCCGGCGGTTTTCACGGTCGGCTGCGTCGAGCTCTCGCATACGGCGCTCGACGCCTACCTTCAGGCTCTCCTGCTCCGGCGGCTCTGGCTCGCGCTCGGGCCGTCGGATCATCTTGCGCAGGCGATCCGCGCGCTCCCTGCGTTGCTGGGCGTCCTCACTCACTCACGGCCTCCTCCCTGGCAGGTGGCTGAGGGTCGTACGGGAACGATTGTCCTCCTCGCTCCCGCTTACTTCCCCTTGGCCTTGGTCTTGGCCTTGGCCTTGGTCTTGGCCGTTCCCTTGCCCTTGAAGGCATTCGCCGCCGGGTTCGCCCCCTTCAGCCGCTCCATCTGGGCGCGCCATTCGTCGGCCCGGGCGCTGGTGGACTCGTTGACGCGGGCCGTGAGGGTCTGCGCGGCCCGGTAGGGCTGGGAGGAGGGGCCACTGGCGGCCAAACGGCTGACGGTCTTGGTCTGGGCGTCGATGGCCTCGCGGATGCTGCCGCTGCCCGACAGTTTGCCGAGTTTGCGGAACGTAGGCTCCTTGCCCTTGAACCAGGTCTGCTGCCACCACTCGTCCGTGACCGGGTCCCGCCAGCTGATGTATCCGCCGCGCAGGATCGTCCGCGGTGCCTTGATGTGACCGCCGAAGCTGTAGCGCACGCCTGCGACGGTGACCGGGTCGTAGAAGCGCGGGGTGAAGAAGTCGGAGACGAGCTGGCCGTTGACGGTGTAGCCGAGCTCCTCGGCCTCCGAGGGGTCGGCGACCTCCACGAGGAACTCGACCTGTCCCTGGTCGGGGTGGGGAGACTTGCCGGACACCAGACGGTTCCCGAACGGGTCGGCCAGCATTTCCAGCATCTCGTGGCTCGCGGTCAGCGACCAGCTGTCGCTGAACTCGATCAGGGAGAACGGCTGCCCGTTCTCGTCCGTGTGAAACCCTGCCGCGTCGGGTACGTCGTCGACCACGATCAGCGGCCAGTACCCGACGGGAACGTCCTCCAGTCTGTCGAAGGCGTCCACTGTCGCGTTCACTTGCCACAGCGGTGCGAAGTCGCGGCTCGCCTGTTTCTGGAGCGCGGCTGCGACGCGGTTGAGCTGTGAAGGGCTGATCTGGTTGATCTTGGTCTCGGGTACGAGCGCGAGCTGGTTGATGAGCATCATCGCGGCTGGCCTTCCGTCTCGGGAAAGCGGCGGCACGGAACCACTCCGGCTCCCCACCGCCGCCAGACCCATCGAGCTTCACCGAGCGGCGGCCCGATCATGCGCGCACGCGTCCGAGCGCGGGGATGTACCAGCCGAATGGCGGTTTACGAAAGCGTCGACCTGAGCCTTGGCTGCGGTCCGAACAGGCCGGCCAAGTGGAGCGCCCAGGGGCCAACCAGGGGTCGCGCGCTATTGCGGGATGCCGCCCTGGTAGCTGCGGCGGCACTCGTTGATCTCATCCCTGGTGTGGGTGTTCACGAAGTCCCGGCCCGCCTGCTTCTTCTCCTGGACGGAGACGTTCGGGTCGGAGATCAGGCTGATGAGCGCCGCACAGTCCCCGCTGGGCTGGACCGGGGCGGCCTGAGCCGACGCGGCGGCGGGAAGTACGGCGACAACCGCCGTGGCGAGAGCGGCGAAGGCGAGTCGTCCCTTCATCGGTATGTCCTCTCCGGACGGCGGAGCGCATCATCGTGCTCGCGCTCCTCGATCGGGCGGATCCCGCGCAGGGGTCCCTGTGAACGTACCGCTCCGGAACCGCATCCGCATGCCGACCGGTGAAGGGCGAGGTGCGGGTCTGCGTACTCCCGCATCGGCCGGGCCCGCCGCCGGATCGGGGACCCCCGCACATCGGCCGCTCCATCGACGTCGCCGACAACGTGGACGTCACCGCGGACCGGCTGGCCCGCGCACACCCCACCGTCCGCTCCGGTGTGCTTCGCCTGGTCGAGGCGTACGAGGCCGGCGACTGGGCGGCCCGACGCCCGGGCCGCTCGGCTCTGCTTGGGACTGCCATCGCTCCTGTATCAGCCAGGAGTTGCCGGCCTGGCCCACGTCGCCCAGGACGGTACTCCGCGGCTGCGCGGCGAGGCCGGCGCCGCGCATGATCAGGGGGGCCGTTCTCGCGACCAGAGGCGTTGGGTTAGGTTCCGGTCGTGACTGACGATCGCGGACGACTGCTGGCGGGCCGGTACCGGCTGGCCGCACTGCTCGGCCAGGGCGGCATGGGGACCGTCTGGCGGGCCCATGATGAGCAACTCGGCCGGGAGGTCGCGCTCAAGGAGCTCCGGCTCCCCGACGACCTCGACGCTTCCCAGCGGAAGGCATGGATCGACCGCCTGGACCGCGAGGCGCGCGCGGCCGCCAGGCTGAAACACCCGGGGGTGATCACCGTCCACGACCGGATAGCCGATGACGACGGCCGCCCGTGGATCGTGATGGAACTGGTCCGCGGCCGCTCCCTGGACGACCTGGTCAAGGAGGACGGCCCGCTTCCGCCCGCCCGCGTGGCCATGATCGGCCGACAGGTCCTGGACGCTCTGCGCGCCGTGCACGCAACGGGTGTCATCCACCGGGACATCAAGCCCGCCAACGTCCTGCTCGAAGGCGACCGGGTGGTGCTGACCGACTTCGGGATCGCCGCCGTGGAGGGCGAGCCCGGTCTGACCCGGTCGGGGGCCCTGATGGGGACCCCGGTCTACATGGCCCCCGAGCAGATGCGCGGTCTCCCGGCAACCGCCGAAACCGACCTGTGGTCCCTGGGCGCGACGCTGTTCACCGCCGTGGAGGGGCACCCTCCGTTCAACGGCTCCGGTTCCTGGGCCGTCTTCGTCGCCGTCGCCACCGAGGAACCCGCCCCCGCCGTCCGCGCCGGGGAGCTCGCCCCCGTACTGACGGGCCTCCTCCGCAAGGACCCGGCGCAACGCCTCACCGCCGAGGAGGCGTACGACCTGCTCGCCGGACCGGCGGGCGAAGCCGAGCCCTCCCGGCCGGACCCCGCGCCGGCATCCCGGTCCACGCTACGGCTGGGTTCGGCGCCGGGCGACGGCCCCGGGGAGGGACGGCCGACCCCGCTCGCGCCCGGCCCCGCCCGCCCTGCCCGGCGGTACGTGCTGGGCGGGCTGGCGACGGTCGTGGCCGCCCTGATCGCGATGCCCTGGTGGTTACCGGAATCCGGTTCCCCCGACGACGCCGGCCGCACCCGCGCCACCGACTCCGCCGCGCCCAACCACCAGTCCCCGGCCCCGTCTTCCCCCCTTGCCGCACCCACGCCGTCCGTCCCCCAACCCAGTACCAGCCCCACACCGACCCCCACCCCCACCCCCACGCGCAGGCCGACACACACGCCCCTCGACCGCCAGGCCATCGAGCGCGTCTTCGCGCTCTACATGAACGGCCTCGCCGACCACGACATGACCTCCCTGCGCCAAGGCACCTGCCCCCGGCTGCGCTCGACCCTGCTCGGATTCGCCCTCAACGGCTACTACGTGGACCGCTGGGAACTCCAGCACTACGAGATCCCGCCGGGAAGGGACGAGCTCAGCGTGGAAGCGAAGATCACCCGACGGGACCCCGAGACGGGGGCACTCGCGGGCGACGTCCTCAACCAATGGATCATCGAGCGGAACGCGGACCAGCAGTACTACGTATGCGGCTGGCTCAACGGGGAATGACCCGGCCGCGCCACGCGGCGGCGCGGAACGGCGGTCGAACACCGACCGCCCCGCTCCGGCGTGCCGACACCCGCAATCCGCGCGCGACTCCGCTCAGCACGGGGCCGGCGGCACTCCTGTGCCGGTCAGCACTCGCGCAGGCCGGGGGCCGGGTCCTGGCCGGTGCTGACGTCGACGGCGGGCACGTTCCCCCAGGCGCCGTTGTCGAGCTGGGTCCAGTACCAGATGTCGTTGCCGCCCGGGTGCGGGTCGCCGTGGCCCCAGCACTGGAACCAGCTGAACGTCGTCACGAGCGTGCCGCGGGTCGCCGAGCGGTAGGAGCGGTCCGCGTAGCCCTTGGCTCCGGCCTTGTTGCTGCAGTACAGCCGGCCGTCGGAACGGACGCCGCACTCGGCGGCGGAGGCCGGGGAGCCGATCGCGGTCAGGCCGGCCGTCAGCGCGGTGGTCATGGCCAGGACGGTGAGCTTCCTGCGCAGGTTCACGTGGACTCCTTGGTGGTGGGGCGTCTTCGCGCCGAGGGGGTCGTGCGGGAGGGTGGCGGGCCTGGGCTGCACCACGCGTCCGGAGAGAGCGGGTTCAAGATCGCCACCACGCCCGCACGCTACTCGGTGCACGCGAACTAGCACGATGCGTAGTCACGCTCAGGGGTGAGCCGGCACTCGGAAACGTCCCGGGCGGGTGATCTGTGCGCAGCCACGCCGCCAACCAGGACCGGGCCCGGGCTGCATCAAGAGGATGCCGAGGATCCCGTGACCTTCCGGCCGGGGAATCGTTCCTCCAGGAGTCGCACGACATGCATACCGCTCCCCCGCGGTACCGCGACACGGGCCCGGGCAGCCGTCCCCCGACTTCCCGGGCCCCCACCAGGCCGCATACCCGGCCCTGCCCCGGAGCCGCACGACGCCGCCGCACCCTGCTGCGCCCCCCAGGGACTCGTCCCGCGCGGTGCCGGCGAGGGGGGAGCCGGCGCCGAAACGGGGCGATTACCGGCCCGGCCTCAGGGTAGAGGCGTCCACGGCAAACGGAAGAGGGGGCCATGTCCGACGAAATCGAGACCGTTGTCGAGGCACAACTGGAACCGCACGAGCCGTCGCCCGGCGAGGTCGAGGCCCGCAACCGGGTGCGGGCCCAGGCCCATGGAATGACCCACCATCAGGCGGCGGCCGCACTGGCGCGCGTCCTGGACACCGTCGGCGACGCGGCTGAAGCCGACGCGCCCACTCGGGCGGCTCTGACGGAGTGGCATCGGATCACCGCCCTCCTCGCCGGCCACGGCGGCCCGTACACCCCCGAAGCCGATCCCTACGCCCAAGGCCAGCTGACCGCCCGCCGCCGCTGACCCGACTACCGCTCCGCGTGCTGCAACGGGGAGGGCCGGCACATGGGCCGGGGACCGAGCCACTCGCCTCTGGTGCCCGGGGCTGCCGCCGGTCGTGGAGGTGCTCAGTTTCGCGCCTCTGGCAAGGCTGTCGCCGGTGCCCGGCCGAGGACCACGAGCCCTTATTTCGACATGCTTCTATGTTGACGTTTTTCGATCCAGGGCGCAGATTTGAGTAGAAGAATATCGAAGCAGCCTGCTCGGGATGCCTGTCCGCCATGGAGTGCGCCATGAATGACCAGCCCACCGATCTGCGCGAGACCGTCCGCCGGCGGTACGCCGCCGCGGCAACCGCCGTCACCGAAGGCGGCACCGCCTGCTGCGGGCCGCAGCCGGTCGAAGTCGACGAGAACTTCGGCTCCGCCCTCTACACCCGGGGTGACCGCGACGCCCTGCCCGCCGAGGCCGTCGCCGCCTCCCTCGGCTGCGGCAACCCCACGGCCGTCGCCGACCTGAACGAGGGCGAACGCGTCCTGGACCTCGGGTCCGGCGGCGGCATCGACGTACTCCTGTCCGCCCGCCGCGTCGGCCCCACGGGCAGGGCGTACGGGCTGGACATGACCGAGGAGATGCTGGCCCTGGCCCTGGCCAACACGGCGAAGGCCGGCGCGGGCAATGTGGAGTTCCTCAAGGGCACCATCGAGGCCATCCCGCTCCCGGCGGCGACGATCGACGTGGTGATCTCCAACTGTGTGATCAACTTGTCCACCGACAAGCCGGCCGTCTTCGCCGAGATCTTCCGCGTCCTCAAGCCCGGCGGCCGCATCGGTGTCTCCGACGTCGTCGCAGACGACACCCTCACCCCCGAACAGCGGGCCGAGCGCGGCGACTACGTCGGGTGCATCACAGGCGCCCTGTCCTTCACGGAGTACCGGCGGGGCCTGGAAGCGGCCGGGTTCACGGGCGTCGAGATCACCCCGACCCACCCCGTCGCGGACGGCATGCACTCCGCCATCGTCCGCGCGGTCAAGCCCCACGCCGCGGCCGCCTGCTGCGGCGTCACCGCCTGCTGCACCCCCACCGAGGAAGCCACGGACCCGGACACCACTCTCAGCGAAGCCAAGACCGCCGCAGGCTGCGGCTGCACGAGCTGAGCCCCCGCCAACACCGTGGAGGGCCGACGTTCTCGCCGCGCGGGGTCAGCCGGACGGGCCTTGGCGGTCGGCCGCTGTCCTAGGCTCTGGCGTCCAGTGCGGCCCGCAGCTTCGGTTCCACTGCGGCTGCCCCCTCCAGCCGGTGAGGGAAGGATCCCGAAGCGAAGGCGAGGATGTCGCCGACCGCTTCGCGCAAGGTGCCGAAGTGGCGATGCACGCCGTCCACCGCTGCGGGGGTGTTGACGCCCCACACCGTCATCCCGGCACGCAGCCCGGCCTGCACCCCGGAGGGGGCGTCCTCAATGACCAGGCAGTCCTTCGGCTCGGCACCGAGCCGCGCGGCCGCCTGCAGATACGGCACCGGCGACGGCTTGCCCTCCTCCACGGCGGCCGCGTCCACCACGACCTCCGGAACCGGCAAGTCCGTCCGTGCGAAACGACCACGCACTCGGTGCTCATAGTTGGACGTGACCAGCGCCCAGGTCCCGGGCTGCAAAGCATTGAGCAGTTCCGAGGCACCCTCGAAAGCCGCATAGGCCCCGGTGCGGACGTCCTCGTCCTCCAGCTCGTGCAATGCGGCGAGGCACTCTTGAGGATCCTGGTCCGGAGCGACCTGCGCGAACGTCTCCATCGGCCGGGTTCGTAGCGCCACTCGATAGACCTCATCAGGGTCCAGCCCGTATCGCTCTGCCCACGTTCGCCAGACCAGGCGCTGATTGTCCAGGGCATCGATCAACGTGCCATCGACAT
This sequence comes from Streptomyces sp. NPDC029216, assembly GCF_040648015.1. Taxonomy (NCBI): domain Bacteria; kingdom Bacillati; phylum Actinomycetota; class Actinomycetes; order Kitasatosporales; family Streptomycetaceae; genus Streptomyces; species Streptomyces sp. NPDC029216. Next base: position 92,426 of record NZ_JBEZWL010000002.1, read on the forward strand.
CGAACAGGACATACCTCATGGCACCGGACAGGCGGGGTTCAATGATCACGTGCCGATCATGCCATCAGGCCCTGAACAGGCAGCTTGGGGGACAGACCTTGGGCCGGCAGACCATGCCGCCTCCTGCCACCGCGTCTCAGGGCTGCTCCGGATCGTCCTGCGCTTCGCCGGCGATACCGGCTCGGCCCGGCAGGGTTTACAGGGAAGCAGGATTGCGCTTCCCTGCAAACCGCGGTGCGGTATTTCCCGCACTCTGCACATCAGCAGGGCTTGATGTTACCCGCCGACAGATAGAGGTTGGAAACCCAGCCATATTTCGTTGACGCCGTACGAACGTAGGTGAATCCGTCAGTCGTGCACCATAAGTCGACCTGGTTTGTCACCTTGGCGGTGTCGACGATCTGGCATCCCCAGGCCGGCCCATTGCGGAGGTTCACGTCTTGCGTGAAGAACTGCGCGTAAGGCCTGGTGTCACGGTTGTGAGGAGTGACGCCGCAGGCAGCGGCTCCCGGGATGACCGACTCGCTCGCCTGCTGAGCGGATGCCGACGTGGGCGAAACGGTCACGAAGACTGCCGCAGTCGCAGCTACCGCCACTCCGAGTCCCTTGAACAGACGCAAAATTTCCTCCTTCGTGGTCATGCTCAGCAGATGCCGCGCATGACGATGCAAGTAGGGATCTTGTGCGCGCGTTCCTTTTCCCGGAGTCCCGTGGCGTTCAGAATCACCACGGCGCTCCGGATCGTCTGACCTTTACACGACTCGCCGTTCCCCGGAAGGTCGCCTATCGGCCAATTCGGCACCGGACCGACGGAGCAGGGGTGGAAACGGCAGTCGAATAACGGAGTCAGTAAGCGGAAGGTGAGGCGGGCGTGGTAATTGAATCAGTGACCGAACTCGTCCGCCTCAAAGGGGACCCTCAGTCCGCACTGGCGGGCAGCCGGTCGCGCTGGAGCGGGGCCCGGTCGCCGAGACCGCCGTGGCGGCCGGCCAGGGCGAGCCCGGCGGCCCAGGTCAAACCCAGGGACCCGGCGGTGAGGAGCTGCACCCGGTAGTCGAGTCCGGCCACCATCGCGGTGCCGGCCAGCAGGGCAAGCCCAGTGGGCGCGAACATCAGGGTGTTGGCCGTTGCTGCGACCCGGCCGAGCAGTTCGCCGGGGGTCTCCCGCTGCACGGCGGTCATGGCCGCGATGAGTGCGCAGGGCAGACCCAGCCCGATGGCCAGGCTGCCGCCGAGTACGAACGGGAGCCAGGGGCTTGCGCGCGCGAGCACGCCGAGGGCGAAGAGCGCGAGTCCGATCGCCGAGAAGGTGCGCTCGGACATCCGGCGCATCAGCGCGCCGGCGGTCAGCCCGCCGACGACCGACCCGAGCCCCTGCAGCGTGGTCAGTACGCCTGCGTACGCCGGGGACCGGTGAAGCCCGGTGTCGAGCATGGCGAAGGTGGCCGTGCTGCTCAGGCTGGAGAGGACCATGGCCGTCCCGCCGGTGAGGACCAGTGGACGCAGCACCGGGTGGCGCCAGAGGTAGCGGGCCCCTTCTGCGGTCTCGGTGGTCCATGCCCGCTTCTCACGGGTGGCGGGGACGGCTTCCTTTGCTCGGATGAACCGGAAGGCGGCCGCGGCCAGTACGAAGCTGACCGCGTCCAGCACTGCCACCACAGGGCCGCCGAAGACGGTGAACAGGCCCGCCCCGGCCAGTGGGGCGAGCAGCTTGGTGCTCTCCAGCGCGGTGTACACCAGTCCGTTGAAGTCGCCGCGCAGCTCCTGGGGAACGGCAGCGGCCACGAGCGCGGTCGCCGCCGCGTCCGTGAGCACCATTCCGGCTCCCACCAGGGTCAGTACCGCGAACAGCAGCCAGACGTCCGATGCGGAGTGCACGGCGATCGGCGCGGTCATGACGACGGCCAGGATCAGATTGGTGGCGACCAGGAGCGGACGGCGGCGCACCCGGTCCGCCACCGTGCCGATCACCGGGCCCGCGAAGGTCGGCAGCCAGAGGCAGAAACCGACCAGCGCGGCAAGGCTGTTGGAACCGGTGAGGCTCTTGACCCAGATGCCGGCGGCGAGCGACATGGCCGAGTCGCCGAACCCGGAGACGATCACCCCGCCCAGATAGAGACCTGCGTTGCGGTCCCTCACTACTTTGAGCGTGCGCCAGCTCATCCGCGTCCCCCGTTGTGTTGTGCGCTTGATCGCGAACCCTACCCCCAATCATTTGATTGGGGGTAGGGCCAAGATGGCGCCGGTTGCGGTTTACTGGCCTACGTGACCGATACCGACCCCGTACTGCGCGCCCTCGCCCATCCGCTGCGGCTGAGGATGCTCAGCCTCTTGTGGCCGGGACCGATGTCGGCCGCCGAGCTCGCCCGCGAGCTGGACGTCTCGCACGCGCTGGCCAGCCAGCACCTGCGCCGCCTGGACGCGGTGGGCCTGGTCGAGCTGGCCGAGGAGCGCACGCGTCGCGGTGGCAGGGAGCGTCGCTACCGCACCGTCCGCGGCACCCCGCTGTCCGACCAGCACGACGGGGCCCCGATGCTGGCCGAGACGATGGCGCACACCCTCCGGGACCGCGCCGGCCGCCGGCTGGAGGCGAGCGAGGGCGTGACCGTAGACGCCGAGCTATGGGTGGATCCCCGGACATGGCAAGACGTCCGACGACGACTCACCGAGCTCGCCGTCGAGCTCCACGACGCCGCCCAGCCACCTCACGCACCGGGCACCATCCCCCTGGGCGTTAGCATGATGGCCTTCCCCCTCCAGGACACGACGACACGTCCGGACCCGCCCAGGACCGGCTGACCCCGCACAGCCCGGCGGGGCTCGGTTTCGCCGTTACGGTTCCTCGGGTTGCTGAGGTTGCTCGGGTTCCGCCGCGTCGCTGAGTGCGTCGGCGAGGGCATCGGCCTCTTCCGGGGTCAGTTCGACCACGAGCCGGCCGCCGCCTTCGAGCGGTACCCGCATGACGATGTTCTCCCCTTCCTTGACGGCCTCGAGCGGGCCGTCGCCCGTACGCGGCCTGATCCTGGCCTGAGGGAATCCACCGTCGTCAAGGGACCCTGCCCACGTCGCCTGGCCCTCCGTCTTCACCGCGTACGTGCCCGCGGCGGGTGTCGCCGTGGCGGCAGGCGTGAGGACGACCGTGGCTCCCAGAAGGAACGATGCGGCGACGAGCGAAACGGAGGCACTGCGTCGGATGCGCCGAGCCATGATGGGGCTCCTCCCTGGCGATGAGCGGAGGGCGCCGTGGAAACACGGGGGCAAGCCGCCCCACCGGTGCTCCAGAAATGGCCCCTCCAGCCACAGCGCGACAACGAATGCACGGCTGCGGCACCCCGGCGGCGCCGGAACGATCACAAAGGCGCCACCTCACCCATCCTCCCCCTCCCCGCACCGGGTGTCGACCGGACGGCCCTGTGAGCCGTCCCGGCAAACAGGCCCAGCCGACCGCCCGAGCTGCCCACCCCGCCACCGGCTCGCCGCCGTCCGTCAACTGACTTCACGTCAGCCCGGCGAGCCGCCGGACAACCGGGCAGCGGCAATCCCGGTTTCGGGGAAGACGCGCCGGAAAACCTCGTACGCTGCGGGCGTCGGGGTCGGTCGCGGAAGGGGGAGCCACATGGGTCTGCAAAAGGGTGCCAACGTTCCGGTGGGGAGTCTCAGGGTTCGGGTGGAGCTGGGGTGGCGGGCGGGCCCCGGATCCCCGGACGTGGACGTGTCCGCTCTGCTGCTGACGTCAGCCGGCAAGGTGCGGTCGGACGACGACTTCGTCTTCTACAACCAGCCCGCGCATCCCAGCGGGGCCGTCCGGCACGAAGGCAAGCGCCAGGACGGCACGGGCACCGTCGAGACGATCGGTGTCACCTTGTCGGCGGTGGAGCAGGACATCGGGACCGTGGTGCTCGCGGCTTCCACCGACGGCACGTTCGGTCAGGTGTCCGGTCTGTTCGTGCGTGTGCTGGACGCGGAGAGCGGCGCCGAGGCGGCGCGGTTCGACCCCACGGACGCCACGTCGGAGACGGCGTTCGTGCTCGGTGAGCTGTACCGGCGCAACGGTGTGTGGAAGTTCCGCGCGGTGGGCCAGGGCTACGCCTCCGGTCTCGCCGGGCTGGCCACCGACTTCGGCATCACCGTCGACGAACCCGCGACTCCGCCCGAGCCGCCGGTTCGGCACACGCCGCCCGCGCCGACGCCCCAGCCGGTGCGACTGTCGAAGATCACGTTGACGAAGGCCTCGCCCGCGGTGTCGCTGACGAAGCAAGGCGCGACGTCGGGGTCCATGCGGGTCAACCTCTCGTGGAGCGCGCCCAAGCCTCCGCGGGGCTGGATGAACAAGGGCAAGGACGCCGTCCGGCTTGAGGACGTCGATCTGGACCTGTCCTGTCTGTGGGAGCTGCAGAACGGGACGAAGGGCATCGTCCACCCCATCAACAACCAGTTCGGCTCGTTCGACCAGGCGCCGTACGTGCTGCTCGACCAGGACGACCGGACCGGCGGCAGTGCAGACGGCGAGAACCTGCTGATCAATCTTGATCACACGGCGGAGATCAAACGCCTCCTGGTGTTCGTGGTCATCTACGACGGAGCGTCCAGCTTCGCAGGACTGCACGGTGTCGCCACGTTGTATCCGCCCGCCGGGCCCCCGATCGAGGTGCGCCTGGACGAATGCACCGTTCCCTCGCCGGTCGCCGCGATCGCGCTGATCGAGAACGTGGGCGGTGAGCTGATCGTGCGGCGGGAGGCGAAGTACCTGGTTCTGGCACCGGGCGTCTTCAAGCAGCAGGCCGCGGACCTCGAATACGGCTGGGGAATGAGCTGGCACACCGCCAGCAAGGACTGACCGAGGCGCTCCCCGTGACCCCGGCGGCTTCCTCTACGACCCCGGGGTCCGGGCCTCGATGGGGGCCTTCGCGCTCGGCGGTGACCCACTCGCGCTGGAGGCGGCCGCAGCCGTTCGCTCGGCTTCACCGACGACGACCTCGCCCAGTTCAGGCACTTGTGCCTGCGGCTGGTCGAAAACCAGCACCGGATCGAGCGGTACCTGAACGCGGCCCGGCCCGACCAGCCCACCTCCTAAACCGACGGAGCACCGCATGACCACCCACACCCTCACCCGGCACACCGTCCGGGCCTACCGCGGGGCCCGGTTCAGGGGAGACGTTGCCGCGGCCGGACCGACCCGCGACGAGGCCGCCCCCTCATCGTGACGGGCCACTGACCGCCCGGAGCGAAACCGGCTCTCGGTGGGTCGCACAGTCGTACGTCGTGACCTGCGGAGATGCCGCACGTTCCGACATGTGGCGCGATCCTTAGCGGCTCGCCCCAATCGGGGTACTGTCGTCCGGTCACGGACGGCAATCGGTCGTCTGTCCAACCCAGGGGAGCCGACATGACTGATCTCAACTCGCTGCGGAAAAGCCTCGCGTCAGGTGAGCACGAGTTCGCCGACACCTTGGCCTTCATCGCCGCGCATTACGAGTACCAGCCGCAGGCGTTCCGCAACGGTGAACTGGAAAACGCCGCGGGTGAGAACGAGGGTTCCTGCAAGACCCTGGGACTGGCCCTGCTGGAAGGACTGAGCGACCAGGAGGCTCTGCTGGCATTCGGTGAGCACTACCGCAGTGTGCTGGCGACGCCGAACGACACTGATCACGGCAACATCCGCAACCTCATGGCGCACGGCCTGGCTGGGGTGAGCTTCGCCGGGCAACCGTTGGCCCGCAAGAGCTGAGCAGCGGGCAGAGGGTCGGCTGAGCGCGGCCGCAGCGGACGGAACGCTGACGATGGCCCGCTCGCTTTCGTCAGCGGCCGCCAGCCGACACCGGGGCGCGCCAGGGCGAGTCGCCCGCCTACAGGGGTGCAGGCCGGCTCACATCGGATGGCCTGTGTGGCCAGGCCACTGCCCGCGGGCTTCCGGCGGGAGGAAGAAGAACCAGCCCGGGGTGACGTGGTAGGCACCTTCGCAGCTGGCGAGTTCCGCGCCGTTGTTCACCGCCGTACGGTAGGCGATGCCACTTCCGAGGTAGTCCGCGCCGTCAGCTCCCACGAGGAGGACGATTGTGGCGACCAGGTGAAGCATCGGTCGCAGGGGGCGGCGGGAAGGTGTTCTTATGGCGCGGACCGTTGCGGTGACGGACAAAACCGCCGCCGTGACGATGAACAGCAACGAACCCAGGGAGAGGGCCCTCAGGGAACCTGGCGTTCGGCACAGGATGTAGAACTGGAGCGGCGGAACCGCGGCGGGTGCGCGCTCATAGAGCGCGAGCCAGACGGCTGCCAGCCCTGATGCGGGGGCGAGGAACCACAGGCGGTCGATCCTCCAGCGCCGTTCGGCTATGGGCTGGCTCTGCATAGTCTTCCTCCGAGGTCACTGTACCTCCCCCCTCCACGCCGACCTGCGGCGCTATGCCGAGATCGCCGGCGGCCCCTTCAGCGATCGGATCCGGGGTGCACGGCCGGGTCTGCCGCACACGCCGTCCGTGGTAGTTCCCGGACCGACGGCCGCGGGGCCCCGGCGGCCGGGGGCGGTACCTCGAAGGCGTAACAGCCCGCCACCGACCGCTCGTACACGAAGATGAAGGCCCGCGGCGGTCCCTGGCCGAGAAGCTCCGCGGTGACGGTGACGGCCCCGCCCTGCCGCGTCACGCCCACGAGGCCCCTGGCGGGTTTCGACGGGCGGAAGACCTGGGCGATCTCCGTGTCGGGCAGGCTGCCGTCGGCCGCTGCCCCGCCCAGCCGGTCCCGGAACGCCTCGACGTTCTCCCGCAGGTTCTTGCGCGCCCGGGCCTCGTCACGCGCCGGCTGTGCATCCAGCCAGATCCAGCCGCCGACGGCGGCCACGAGCAGCAGACCCAGCAGGGCCAGGCATCCGTTGAGGAGGCAGCCGCCCGCCGTACCCGCCCGGACTTGTGATCGTCTCGCCATGGGCACAGCGTGTACCACCGGTACACGGCAGGCCAACCTTCCGGGCGGCTTCCGCTGCGGATGGTCAGGGGATGTGTCAGCGGCGGCGCCATTCCTCGGCCAGGAGGCGGTAGGAGCGGACCCGGTCGGCGTGGTCGTGCGTGATCGTGGTGATCAGCAGTTCGTCGGCTCGGGTGGCTTCCTGGAGTCGTTCGAGGTGGTCGGCCACGGTCCGTGGCGAGCCGACGAACCGGGTCTCCACCCGGTCGGCCACCAGCTTCCGGTCGGCGTCCGTCCAGGCGCCGGTCAGCGCCTCCGCCTCGGCCGGGGACGGGAAGGGGATGGCGCCTTCGGCCGTGCGGATGCTGCGTACCCAGGGTGCGTATCCGGCGGCCAGTACGCGGGCCGTGGCGTCGTCCTCGGCCACGACCACGTCGGCGGACACGGTCACGTACGGGCGGTCCAGTTCGGCGGAGGGTTTGAACGCGGCCCGGTAGCCGTCGACCGCTTCCAGCACGCCGGCCGGGCTGACGTGGTAGTTCGCCGCGAACCGCAGGCCGTTGCGGCCGGCCGTCTCGGCGCTCTGGCCGCCGCTGCTGCCCAGGATCCACACCTGTACGTCGGCCCCCTCGCCGGGGACGGCGTGCGCCTCGACGCCCTCCGCCGACCGGTACTCGCCGCGCAGCAGCGCGAGGACGTCGTCGACCTGCTCCCCGTAGTCCTGCGGCTGGGCACCGGGCAGGTTCAGCAGCTTCTGCTGGAGTACGAACCGGGGATGGGCCGCCAAGTGTGCGAACGAGAAGGGCTCCGGGATGCGCAGCCCGTTCGGGGTGTGTCCGACGAAGGGCTCCGCTTCCGCGGCCCGCAGGGGCGGCCGGCCGGCGGAGCGGCCCAGGCCCAGGTCGAGGCGGCCCGGGTGCAGGGCGTCGATCAGACCGAACTCCTCGACCGTGGACAGGGCCGTGCGGTGGCCGAGCTGTACGGCCCCGGAGCCGATCCGGATCGTGGAGGTGGCGGAGGCGGTCAGGGCCAGCACCACGGCCGGGGACGTCCCCGCGACACCGGGGTTGAGGTGGTGCTCGGCGAACCAGTAACGGGAGTAGCCGAGTTGTTCCGTCTGCCGTGCCAGGTCGATGCTGTTGCGCAGGGCGTCGGCCGCGGTGGAGCCGGAGGTGATGGGGACGAGATCGAGGACTCCGAGCGGGATGCCGGACATGGCCAGGGCTCCTTACAGGTCGGCGAAGGGGGATCGGGGATCTCGCGGCGCGGCACCGGCGCGGTCTCGGACTGGAACCGCCTTCACGAGGCCGTGGCCTGCCGGCCGTCGGCCGGCCGGGCCGCCGGCACGTCGAGTCCGAGGTGGTCCCGCAGGGTGGTGCCGGTGTACTCGCTGCGGAAGACGCCCCGTTCCTGAAGGAGGGGGACGACGGTGTCGGCGAAGCCCTGCAGTCCGTCCGGGGTGATGTGCGGAACCAGGATGAAACCGTCGGCGGCGTCGCCCTGCACCAGGCTGTTGAGGGAGTCGGCGACGGTGGCGGGAGAACCGACGAAGGTCTGCCGGGCGGTGGTGGCGATCACCAGCTCGCGGATGGAGAGGTTCTTGGCCTCGGCGAGCTCGCGCCACTGCCGGGCGGTGGCCAGCGGGTCGCGGAACTGCCGTACGCTCGCGCGGCCGAGCGCGATGGTGTTCTCGCCGGGGTCGGGGTCGACGTCCGGGAGCGGTCCGTCCGGGTCGTAGCCGGACAGGTCGCGGTTCCAGACGTGCTCCAGGTACTTGATCGCGGTGGCCCCGCTGACCTGGGAGCGGCGTACCTCGTGGGCGAGTTCGCGGGCCTGGGCGTCCGTGTCGGCCAGGACGAAGGTGGCGGCCGGCAGGATCAGCAGCTCCTCGGGGCGGCGGCCGTAGCGGGGCAGGCGTCCCTTGACGTCGGCGTAGAACTCCCGGCCCTCCTCCAGGGTTCCGTACCGGCCGAAGATGGCGTCGGCGCGGGCGGCGGCGAACTCGCGGCCTTCGTCGGAGTCGCCGGCCTGGAAGATCACCGGGCGGCCCTGGGGGCTGCGGGGCACGTTGAACCGGCCCTCGATGTCGAAGTGGCGGCCCTGGTGGGCGAAGGCTCCGGCGCGCGCGTCGCGCAGGAAGGTGCCGGATACGGGGTCGGCGGTGATCTCGGTGCCGTCCCAGGAGTCGAACAGCTCGGTCGCGGTGGCCAGGAACTCCCGCGCGCGGGTGTAGCGGTCCTCGCGGGGCAGGAAGCCGCCGCGCCGGAAGTTCTCTCCGGTGAAGGCGTCCCAGGAGGTGACCACGTTCCAGGCGGCTCGGCCGTCGGAGAGGTGGTCGAGGGAGGCGAACTGGCGGGCCACTTCGTAGGGTTCGTTGAAGGTGGAGTTGATGGTGCCGGTCAGGCCGAGACGCTCGGTGACGGCGGCCAGCGCGGCAAGGACGGTGAAGGTGTCGGGCCTGCCGACCACGTCCAAGTCGTATATCTTCCCGCCTTGTTCGCGCAGGCGGAGCCCTTCGGCGAGGAAGAGGAAGTCGAACTTGGCACGTTCGGCGGTCTGCGCGAAGCGGACGAAGGAGTCGAACTCGATGTGGCTCCCGGCGGCGGGGTCGCTCCACACCGTGGTGTTGTTGACGCCGGGGAAGTGGGCCGCGAGATGGATCTGCTTGAGCGGCTTGGTGCTCATGGTGTCCTTCCGGATCCGAGGTCAGGCCGAGAGGGCGGCGGCGTAGCGGTTGGCGGGGCGTTCCAGGCCCAGCAGCCCGCGCAGCGAGGAGGCCTCGTACGTGCTCCGGAAGGCGCCGCGCCGCTGGAGCTCGGGCACCAGCCGGCGGGTGATGGCCGGCAGGTCGTGGGCGATGACGCCCGGCCGCAGCCGGAAACCCGTCAGGCCCGTCTCCCGCCATTCCTGGAGCAGGTCCGCGAGCTCGGCCGGGGTCCCTTCGAACGTGGCGGCGTCGGCGGGGGCCGGGCCGCCGGCGAGCTCGTCCAGCCGTTCGCGGCGGGCGGCGGCCGCCGGGCCGTCCTCGTCCAGGAACACGGTGAGGTCGGCGAAGACGTGCCGGGGGCCGGGCGGCGGGGGCAGAACCGAGGTCGCCGCCCGCGCCTCGTCCAGGTCGCGCGGGGTGACGTAGACGAGGTCGACCAGGGCGGCGCGGGGGGCGACCGTGCCGGCCGAGGCCGTGACCAGGGGCTGGCCCTGCGGCGGACGCGGGGTGATCGACGGGCCCCGGACGCTGAAGTGCGGTCCCTCGAAGTCGATGTAGTGCAGCTTGTCCCGGTCGACGAACCGGCCGGTGGCGGTGCAGCGGATCTCCGCGTCGTCCTCCCAGCTGTCCCAGAGCCGCCGCACCACCTCGACGTGGTCGGCGGCTTCCTCCGCCAGTTCGCCCACCGGTGGCGGGAACTCCCTGCGCCCGAAGTGCCGTGCTTCGTTGGCCAGTTCGGAGGTCTGCACGCGCAGGCCCGCCCGTCCCCGGCTGACGTAGTCGAGCGTGGCGATCGCCTTCGAGATGTGGAAGGGCTCGGTGTGGGTGGCCGTCACGCTCGGGACGAGGCCGATGTGCCGGGTCAGCGGTGCGATCCGGGCGGCGGTCAGCACCGCGTCCAGCCGTCCCCGCACCCGGTCCGTGCGGCCGTCGGGTTCCGCCGCCCGGGACGACTGGAGGGCCAGACCGTCCTCGAAGGTGACGAAGTCCAGCAGCCCGGCCTCCGCCTCGGCGACGACATCGGCCCAGTACCGGGCCGTAAAGAGTTCCGTGGGCCGGGCGCCCGGCTCCCGCCACGCAGCCGGGTGCCAGCCGGCGCCGTCGAGCGCGACGGCGAGGTGCAGTTCGGACACGTCGAAGAAGGCCTTTCTGATCGACCTTGATGAAGGGAGGGACCGCCTTCGGAAGACGCTACGTGGCACGAAACGGAGGCTCAATGCACGCAGTATTAAGGGAATTTGGCAGCTTTGTTGCCCGGTAGCGGGGTGGCATCGGCGGCTCAGGAGTTGGTCAGGGGCAGGCCGGGCGGATCGACCTCGGAGGTCTCCACGGCCTCTTCCGACAGGTTCCAGGCCGCCAGCAGCTTCGCGTACTGCCCGTTGCGGATCAGGTGGTTGATCGTCGCCGCGACGGGCCCGGCCAGCTTGCTGTCCTTCTTGGCCGTCGCCGCGATCAGCCCCTGGAGGGTCTCCCCCGCACCCGAGAACCGGCCCGCGTTCCGGGTCGGCGTGCCGCTGCCGGCGGCCTGGGTCACGTGGTAGGCGCTGGACGGGTTCGGCACGAAGGTGATGTCGATCTTCTTGCCGCTGAGTGCCAGGTAGGTGCTGCTGCTGTCCGGGAAGTACTTGACGTCGATGTCCTTTCCCTCGGACCGCAGCCTCGCCTGCCACTCCAGGAGGATCTTCTCCTGGTTGGTGCCCCGGGCCACCGCGACCGTCTTCCCGGCGAGGTTGCGGTAGTCGCCGCCGAAGTTCCAGGGGTTGTCCTTCAGCACCTCGAAGGCCAGGTTGTCCTGCCGGTACGAAGCGAACTCGTACTTCTTCTTCCGCTCCTCGGTGACGGTGACGTTGGAGAAGGCCACGTCGACCCGGCCGCTGTCGATGCCGACGAACAGGTTCTCCCAAGTGGAGTTCTTCACCACCGGCTTCAGCCCGAGCGTGGCGGCCACCAGCCGTCCGAGGTCCGGCTCGGCGCCGGTCAGGGTCTTCTGGTCGCTGCCGACGTACGCCAGCGGCGGGAACCCGGCGGGCAGCGCACCCACCCCGATGACCAGTTCCCCCCGTTCGCGGACGGCCTGGGGCAGTTGTGCGCGCAGCGACTCGTCCACGGGGACGGTGATGTCGGTCTGCCGCGCGGCGCCGTTGGACAGGGCGCCGACGGCGACCGTGGCCGGGCCCGCCGGCGCGCCGGTGCCGACGGCCGGGCTCTCGCCGCCGCAGGCGGTGAGGCCGGTGACGAGCGTCGCGGCGGCGGCCGCGGTGGTGAGGGTCCTGCGGAATGGGTTCAGGCGGTGCATGGGGGTGTCGTTCCTTCGGTTCGCGGGGGGGGAAGTGAGCGTGGGTGTACGGGAGTGCGCGGTCAGAGCACCTTGCTCAGGTACTCCCGGGTCCGGGGGTGGACCGGGTGGTCCAGGACCTGCTCCGGCGGGCCCTGTTCGACGACCCGGCCGTCGTCCAGGAAGACGATCTCGTCGGCCACCTCGCGGGCGAAGCCGATCTCGTGCGTGACGATCAGGAGGGTGGTCCCGCCGACGGCCAGGTCCTTGATGACGGCCAGCACCTCGCCGACCAGTTCCGGGTCGAGCGCGGACGTCGGTTCGTCGAAGAGGATGACGCCGGGCCGCAGCGCGAGTGCGCGGGCGATGGCCACCCGCTGCTGCTGGCCGCCGGACAGCTGTCGCGGGTAGGCGTCGGCCCAGCCGCCGAGCCCGACCCTTTCCAGCAGTTCCCGGGCGAGCGCCCGGGCCTCCGGCCGGGGCAGCCGCCCGGTCGCCACCGGCGCCGCGGCCACGTTGTCGAGGACGGTGAGGTGGGGGAACAGGTTGAAGTTCTGGAAGACGAACCCGATCCGGCCGCGCTGGGCGAGGATCGCGCGTTCACTCAGCTCCTTGAGCCGGTTCCCGTGCCGCCGTACGCCGATCAGCTCGCCGCCCACGCTGACGTGCCCGGCCTCGGGCTTCTCCAGATGGTTGACGATCCGCAACAGGGTCGACTTGCCGGAGCCGGAGCGTCCGATCACCGCGGTGACCGTGCCCGGCCGGACGCGCAGGCTCACTCCGTCCAGGACCCGCCGGTGGCCGTACCACTTGTGCACGTCGTGCACCTCGATGCCGGCGGGCGGGCTCGTCGTGGCGGTGGTGGTCATCGCGCGGTCTCCTTCCGGAAGCGTGCCCCCAGCTCGCGCAGGCCCGCCCGGGCCCGCTGCAGGGGGGTGGGCGGCATGGTCCGCAGTGCCCCGCGCGCGTAGTACCGCTCCACGTAGAACTGCACGACGGACACGACGCTGGTCAGGACCACGTACCAGGCGGTGGCGACCAGGAGCAGCGGCACCACGTCCCCCGGGTAGGTGGCGCCCAGGCTCTGCACCGAGCCGAACAGGTCCAGCAGTGACACGTAGAACACCAGCGAGGTGGCCTTGACGAGCCCGATCAGCTGGTTGACGTAGCCGGGCACGATGGAGCGCAGGGCCTGCGGGAACACGATCCGGGTGAACTGGTACCGCTTGGGCAGCCCGAGCGCGGCCGCCGCCTCGTGCTGGCCCTGGTCCACGGAGAGCAGCCCGGCCCGGACCACCTCCGCCGCGTACGCCGCTTCGGCCAGGCTCAGTCCGGCCACCGCCACGGCCATGTCCGTGGCCAGCTTCGACTCGTCGAAGGTGAGGAGGGCCGGGCCGAACGGCACCCCGAGGCTCAGCGTGGGGTACAGGGCGCTGAGGTTGTAGAGGAAGAGCAGGACGACGATCAGCGGCACGGAGCGCAGCAGCCAGATGTAGGTCCAGCTCACCGTCCGCAGTACCGGGCTGGCCGACAGCCTGCCGAGGGCCAGCAGGATGCCGCCCAGCAGCCCGAGGACGGCGCTGTACGCGGCCACCTGGAGCGTGACGAGCAGGCCGTCCAGGATCACCGGCCGGGTGACCCAGTAGGCGAACCGGTCCCACTGGTAGAAGGGGTTGGTCAGCAGCCCGTGTGCGGCCTGGGAGGCCAGCACCAGCACGACGACGGTGGCGACCCACCGGCCGGGCCGCCGCAGCGGCACCACCCGCTCTGCCGGAGCGGGCGGGCCGGGACGTCCGGAGGGACCGGACGGCGCGGTCAGGAGAATCGATTCGGTCAAGGGCACTCCGCAGGTTCGGTCACTGGGACGGGACGGCCACGGCTCCGGGTCCGTGGGGCCGAGGTATGCCGGGGATGCTAGGCACTTCCGGGCCGCCCGGACGGAAGGCCGTGGGACTGCCATGAAGTCGCCATGCGGCGGCAACAACCGGTGCCCGGTCTTGACAGCGCCCCGGGCGCGCGTCGACACTCCAGAGCGGCGAATCCTGCTGAACTGGTAGGGAATTATGGGGTGCTCTGCGCTGGGTCACGGCACGGCTGAGGTCCTTCTCGCCGTCCTGCCGGTGCGACTGCTGACGTCCCGCCGCCACATCGACCTGCTCCGCGTGTGCAGCGCGGCGAATCCCCTGCACCGTGGCGGTCCCGCGCCCACGCGCCCCTGACCCCCGCGCCGTCCCCCGCCGGGTCCCGGTCGACGCCGAGGCGTCCCGGGCCGTCGTGTCGCATGCCCGTGACCGAACACTCCCAGGGAGACCCATGCCCGCCGGTTCCTTGAATGCCGTGCCCCGCTTCCCGAGCAGGATCGGCCGTGACGCCCGCAGCGGCTACCCCGCCGTGCCCTACCGCTACCGGCTCCACCTCGCGCTGTCCTGTCCGCACTGTCTGCAGATCGCCATCACGCACAGCCTGCTCGGCCTGGCGGACATCGTCCCGATGACCTTGCTGCCGGGCGTGCCTGACGCACCCGGCGGCGGGTACCTGGCCCTGCGCCCGCTGTACGAGGCCAGTTCTCACCAGCATCCGGGACCCGCGGCGGCGCCGGTGCTCAGCGACAGCTGGACCGGGCGGATCGTCAGCACGCACACGCCGGCCATCCTCGAAGACCTGGCCCGGCGGTTCGGCGCCTCCGGCCCGCGCCTGTACCCCGAGGGCGCCGACGAACGGATCGGGGCCATCGGCCGGCTCTGCGAACACGACATCAGCGCAGCGGCGCAGCGCGCCGGAGAGGCCGGGGCCGACGCAGCGGCGCGCGACACGGCTCTGGCCACCCTGCTGCGCGGGCTGGGCTCACTGGAGCGGCACCTCTCATCCGCGCAGCACGTGCTCGGCGGGGAACCGACCGCCGCGGACGTCCGGTTGTGGGTGACGCTGGTGCAGCTGGACACGGTGCACCGCTGGCATCTGGACGCGGCAGCGGTCTACCGCATCATCACCGACCACCCGCACCTGTGGTCGTACGCACGACGGCTGGCGGCGCATCCCGCCTTCGGGTCCCACCTCGACCTGGACGGGATCACCCGCAGGCACCACGCGCGCTGCCGGGGCGCGGAGGCCGCCGGTGCGGCGGTACGGATCGTCGACTGGGCGAGCCACGTACCGCGAACGGTCGCCTCCGTGAACACGACGGGGAGCTGACCCCGGCCCGGCGGGGTCCGCCCCGCCGTAGCCGGCTTCAGCCCTCGAAGACCTTCAGGAACGCCTCGCAGAACGCGTCCAGGTCGCCCGGCTTGCGGCTGGTGACCAGTGGGCCGGCGCCCGCCCGGCAGATGTGGACCTGCTCGTCGACCCAGGTACCGCCCGCGTTGCGGATGTCGGTGGCCAGACTGGGCCATGAGGTCAGCGTCCGTCCGCGAACGACGTCGGCCTCCACCAGCAGCCAGGGCGCATGGCAGATGGCGGCCACGGGCCGGCCCGCCTCGAAGAAGCCGCGCGTGAAGTCGACCGCGGTCCTGCTCATCCGCAGCGCGTCGGGGTTCGCCACTCCCCCGGGCAGGACTAGTGCGTCGAAGCTTTCGTCCGTACGGCCGGTGAGGACCCGGTCGACCGGGTAGGTGCCGGCCTTGTCCAGGTGACGCATCGCCTGGACCTCCCCCGGCTTCGTCGAGACCAGTCGCGGGGTCCAGCCGGCCCCGAGAACCGCCTTCCAGGGGTGGGTCAGCTCGACTTCCTCGACGCCTTCGGTCGCCGTCAGGAATGCGATGCGCATCGTGCTCACGTCCTTTCGTAGCGGGATTGCGGGAGACCCGGGCGAACGCGTCAACACGGGCGGTAGCCGTGCGTGGCCACGGGTGAGCAGGGACGGGCTGCCGTGGCCGGCGAGGTGGGCCTGTGCGGCGCCTACCCGCCGCCACGCCACTCATACGGCGCGACGCGGATCGGACTCTCGAACGTTCCGCGGGTTTGGGACGGCCGTCAGTCCTTGAGCTTGTACGTGCAGGGTTCGGCCGACTTGCCGTCCTGATTGTCGGCGACCTGCTTGCCGTCGACCTTGATGGTGCACGGGGCCGGCATGAACATCCCATCCGGTCCCTTGACCGAGCCCGGCACCACCGACACGGTGATGCCGACCTTGAGCTCGGCGTCGACCAGCTGCATGGGCTCCGTCTTGGTCCAAGGCAGCGTCACCTGCTCGAAGTGGTTGGTGTTCCCGCTCCACATGACCTGCGCCGCGCCCGTGCCGCCCACCTCGAAGACCACCTGATGCGGCAGGCCCTTCTTGTCCGGAGCCGAGCCCTTCGACCCGCCGCTCGACGAGGCGCTCGGGGAGCCTCCCGCCTTGGCCGGGCCGGCGTCCTTCTTCTCACTGCCGCACCCGGTCAGCAGCACAGCGGCTACGAGCATGCCGATGGTGAGGGTTGTTGTCCTGCGCATGTGTGTACGTCCTTTCACGACGTCAGCATGTGTGGCTGAGGATGACCTGCCGGGCCACCCTGGCTCGGGCCGGGGCCAGTTCTGCGGCGACTGCTGCGGCCCGCTCGTCGCCGAAGTCGACGTGGCCCGGGTGCGGTTCGCCCCGCGCCAGGCACTGGCGGCGCAGGTGCGTCGGCGGGTGGGTGTCGTCCACGCCGTGCCCGCGCCGTGCCGAAACCCGGAGCAGCCGCTCGTACTCATCGGCCGGGATCGAGGTCACGTGCGCCGTGATCCGCTCCCACAATCCCCGCTCGGCCGCTTCCCGGGCGGCCCGCCCGGCCGCCCCGCCCGTCATCTGGGCGGCCACCGACTCCCGACGCATCAGCATCTGGACGGAGTCGGCGACGAGGAGCCGGTCCATCAGCCCCACCGCGCCGTCGGTCGAACCGGCCCGCGCCGCGCTCACGTCGGCCTGGTACTCGGCGCGCTGAGCAGCGCGCAGTGTCAGGTGGTCGAGCAGCACCAGCAGTCCGTACGCCGCGTAGCGAGGCAGGTAGGTCATGACGTTGAACAGGGTGTCCCAAAGGGTGTGCGCGCGGCTGGGGGCCAGTGTTTCCACCCACAGGACCAGGGAACGCAGTGCCTGGCGGAGGAGCAGCCCGTGCCGGACGTCACCGTGGGCGAAGTGGCCGAGTTCGTGGCCCAGCAGAGCGATCCGTTCCCGCGGGGCGAGGACCTCCCACAGCCCGAGGCCCAGGTACAGCACGCGGCGCCGGCGCCATCCGTACGCCGTCACCGCGGCGTTGACGTCGCCGCCGATCACCACGGCATGGACCCCGGCGGTGCCGGTGACGGTGGCCACGTCGTCGATCAACTCGAACAGCCGGGGCGCGTCGGCCCGGTACAGCACGGGCCCGTCCTGCGGCATCCGGTACATCCGGGGCCGCAGCACGAACGCCACCACGATCAGTGCGACGCCGCCGATCGGCTGGACCACCGTCTCCCAGCCCAGTACGACCAGCAGCAGCCCGGCCACCGCCAGCGCCAGGGTGACGCCGTGCACCAGCAGGGCGAGCCCGAGGGCGAGCAGCGAGGCTGCGTCTCGCCGCGGCCGGTTCGTCGCTTCGCCGGACATGGCGGCCGCCAGTTCCTCGCCGTGCCGCCGCGCCAGGCGGCGCCTGGCCGCGGCGAGCCGGCCCGGCTCGGCAGCATCCGGGCCTGCGCCGTCCACGTTCCAGTCGCAGGCCGCGCACCAGCGAGGAAACCGCTCGTCGCCGGCGACGAGTGCGTGCCCGCACTCGGGACACATCTGTCTCTCGGTTACCTGGACGGCCAGGTCGTGCTCCATGATTCCCTCCCCCGCGGCCTCCCCAGGTGCGCGGCTACGGCAGGGTAGCCGACGCGGCCAGACGCCCTGACAGCGGTATTCGCACGGACGGCTGACACATCGCCGCCGGGCGCAGCCCTGGTCCGGGCGGCCCGGCGCAGTGGCTCACAGCCAGCCGTTGCGCTGGGCCTGGAGGGCCATCTGGAAGCGGTTCTCGGCGCCCAGGCGGGCCATGAGGATCTGGAGCCGGCGGAAGAAGGTGCGGCGGCTGATGCCCAGTTCGCGGGCGATGACGTCATCGCCCGCGCCGCCGGCGAGGAGGCGGAGCAGCCGGCGGTCGGCCGGCGGCAGGCCGGCCGGGCGGGTGGCGCGGCCGTGGAAGGGCAGGGCTTGCTGCCAGGTCTGCTCGAACAGGGCGATCAGTGCCGAGAGCAGGCCGCACGGCTGTACCACCAGCGTCGTGTTGTGCACGTCGGCCTCCCTGATCGACAGGGACACCAGCGCGTACGCCTCGTCGATGATCACCAGCTTGACCGGCACCGTCGGCGCCACCCGGGCCTGCTCGCCGGCCTCGATGCACGGCTCGATGGCCGTCTCCAGCCGCCCGGGCATCTCCAGTGACGCCTTCGAGTAGACCACCCGCTGGGTCACTCCGCGGGCGAGGGTCGCCAGCGCGTCGTCGACGGCTTCGGGCTGCGGGAAGTAGGGCGGCGATTCGAGCTGCCGGATCTGCTCGCGGGCGCTGGCCCATGCCTGGCGGAGCCTCGGGCCGACCGCGTCACCGGTGACGACTTCGACGAGGTTGTCGTTGTAGGCCGTGAGCCGCTGACGGCGGAACGATTCGAACGCGCCGCCCACGGCGATGCGGGATGCCTCCAGCTCGGCCGCGCGGTGCCGGGCGAGGATCTCCAGGCCTGCCGCGGGAGGGACCGGTGCCACCACGTCCGCGCTCTCCTCGGCGGCGCCGGCCAGCCCGGCGTCGACCAGCTCGCCGTACGCGGTGGCGAACTCGGTGCCCTCCAGCCCGGCCGCCCGCCCGATCTCGGCGAGCGGTGCGGGCGCCAGTTCCAGGAGTGACAGGTACACGCGGCCCGCTGCGGGGCCGATCCCCAGCATCCGCAGGGCCTCGTCCAGTTTCGCGTTCGCCATGCCCCGCATTATCGACGACCACGGGCCAGGGGTGGCCGATCAGTGCCACTGGCACGACCGGGCCTCCCGAGGGCGCGCCGCCGCAGTACCTTCCGGGAGTCGCCGGGGCCTCTCGGCGGTCGAACCCATCGGGAAGAAGGAGTACGACGTGGCGAACGGTCGCAAGAACGGCCTCTACTCGGGGATCTCCGAGGAACTGTCCGCCCTGATGAAGACGGGCTGGGCGGACACCGAACGGCACGGCCTCGCACGCGACGAGCAGGCCCCGTACGCGGCCCTCCGCCGCGCCGCCCTCTCGGCGCGCTTCCCCGGCGAGCGGCTGGTGGTCCCGTCCGGCAACCTCAAGGCCCGCTCGAACGACGACACCTACCCGTTCCGCCCGTACTCCGGCTACGTCCACATGACCGGGGACCGGGCCCGCGACGGCGCGCTCGTCCTCGAACCCCGCCCGGACGGCGGCCACGACGCGTACTGCTACCTGCTGCCGCGCGACGGCCGGGACACCGACGAGTTCTGGCTGGGCTACACCGCCGAGCTGTGGATGGGCCGTCGCCGCTCCCTCGCCGAGTCGGAGCGCGTGCTCGGGCTGTCCTGCCGCGACGTCCGCACGGCGGTGGGCGACCTGACCGCCTCGCCCGACGTGCCCACGCGCATCGTCCGCGGCGTCGACCCGGCGCTGGAGGCCGCGGTCACCACCGACGCCGCGCGCGACGCCGAACTGGAGGAGGCGCTGAGCGGGCTCCGCCTCGTCAAGGACGACTGGGAGATCGGCGAGATGCGCAAGGCGGTCGACTCCACCGTGCGCGGGTTCACCGACTGCGTGGGCGAGCTCTCGCGGGCGGTCGACTCCTCCGAGCGGTGGATCGAGGGCACCTTCTTCCGCCGGGCACGGCTGGAGGGGAACTCCGTCGGATACGGCTCGATCTGCGCCGCGGGCGACCACGCCACGATCATGCACTGGACCGACAACGACGGCCCGGTACGCCCCGGCGACCTGCTCCTGCTCGACGCCGGCGTGGAGACCCACACCCTCTACACCGCCGACGTCACCCGCACCCTGCCCATCAGCGGCACGTTCACGCCCGTGCAGCGCACGGTCTACGACGCGGTGTACGAGGCCCAGGAGGCGGGCATGGCCGCCGTGAAGCCGGGGGCCGCGTACCGCGACTTCCACGTGGCGGCGCAGCGGTACCTGGCCGGGAAACTCGTCGAGTGGGGCTTCATCGAGGGCCCGGCGGACCGCGCGTACGAGCTCGGCCTGCAGCGCCGCTTCACCATGGCCGGCACCGGCCACATGCTCGGTCTGGACGTCCACGACTGCGCCGCCGCGCGCACCGAGGAGTACGTCGAGGGTGTGCTGGAGCCGGGCATGGTGCTCACGGTGGAGCCGGGCCTGTACTTCCAGCCGGACGACCTCACGGTGCCCGAGGAGTGGCGCGGCATCGGCGTCCGGATCGAGGACGACCTGCTGGTGACCGCCGACGGCCACGAGAACCTGTCCGCGGACCTGCCGCGCTCGGCGGACGAGGTCGAGGCGTGGATGGCCCGCGTGGCGGGCTGACCGGCCGGGGGGGGCCGGGCGGTGCCGGGTGGCGCCGCCCGGGTCGGGCCAGGGGGCCTGGACTTCGATGCGGACCGCGGGTTTCAGTGGCCGGTGGCGGCCTTGACCGCCGCGACCGCCGTTCCGATCGCCGCGTCGATCACGCCGGCGAGCAGCGCGAGGGCCGTTCCTCCGCCCATCCGGATCCCGCCGTAGCAGCCCCATGCGAACAGGGTGGCGACGTTGACCCCGGCCGCCGTGTACAGCGCCGTCTTGAGTTCCATCGCACCCAGTGCCGAGACGCCGATCAGGAGGAGCGGGCCCACCGCCGACAGCAGCAGGGGGCTGCTGACGAAGAGCATGACGCGCAGATCCCGTCCCCGGGCGAGGGCGCCGTGCGTGACCCGGTGGGCCTGCTGGTCGGCGACGAGCGAGGCGAGCCACAGGCCCACCGC
This sequence comes from Streptomyces sp. NPDC029216, assembly GCF_040648015.1. NCBI lineage: Bacteria > Bacillati > Actinomycetota > Actinomycetes > Kitasatosporales > Streptomycetaceae > Streptomyces > Streptomyces sp. NPDC029216. The sequence goes on from NZ_JBEZWL010000002.1 coordinate 113,186, forward strand.
GGCGGTCGCGACGGTGGCCGCGGCCCCGGCGGCGTCCGGATGGCCGGTGCCGGCGAGGCCGATGACGACGGAGATCATCGTGATCGTCGCGTAGAGCCGCTCCTTGAGGTGCGCGGTGGCCGTCGCCGTACCCACCGCGTCCGCCACTCGTTCCGCCACGGGAACCACCGTAGGGTGCGGCCGCGCCGGGTCCACGGAACAACACCCTCCTCGTTCCGGCGGTCGAACAGATCCGGTTACGGCTGTGCCGACCGGGAGGGGGGACTTCTGCGGCTGTACATGGACACCGACGAGGTGAACGGTGTGACCGGCGCCGACGTCCGCCCGGGCGGTGCGCTGACCGCGCTCCTGGCCGCGCTGCCGTCACTGCTCGGCGAGGAGGTGGACCTCACCCACTGGTGACCGCGTGGAGGCGGGGGTCAGGCGTAGGCGTCTTCGAGGACGACGTGTCGGACGGTGCGCAGTGTCGCCCGGAGGGTGGCCGGATCGGGCGAGCCCAGAGCGAGGCGGATCGCCTGCGGTATGTGGACCGACGTGGTGAACGGCTCGGCCGTGGACACCGAGACGTGTTGACGGGCGAGGGTGGCGGTGAGGCGATCGGCGCGCGCGTCCTGGGGCAGCGGGAGCCACGTGAAGTAGGACGCGGGGTGTCCGACGAGCGGCAGGCCCTCCAGCTCCTGCCTGGCGAGTGCCTGGCGGGCCTTGGCGTCCTCGCGTTTCCGCGCTTCCAGGAGGTCCACCGTGCCGTCGTCGATCCAGCGGCAGGCGATCGCGGTGGTGAGGGCGGGTGTGTTCCAGGTGGTCGCCCGGATCGCGCGCTCGACTGGAGCCACCGCTGAGGGCGGGGCGACGACGAACCCGACCCGGAGGCCGGTGGCGACGTTCTTGGACAGCCCCGAGACGTAGACGGTGATGTCCGGCGCGAGGGCGGCCAGCGGCGGTGGCGGGTCCTCGACGAGGTAGGCGTAGGAGGCGTCTTCGATGATGAGCGGACCGTGCCGGCGGGCGATCTCGATCAGGCGGGTCCGGTCGGTTGCCGACATGACCCAGCCCAGCGGGTTGTGCAGGGTGGGCATCGTGTAGATCGCGCGCACCGGGCGGGTCGCGCACAGCTTCTCCAGGGCGTCGAGGTCCGGCCCTTCGGCGGTCGTGGGGACGGGCGCCAGGTCGAGGTGGAAGGCGTGCGCGAGTACTTTGAAACCCGGGTAGGTCAGCGCGTCGACCGCGACGACGTCGCCCGCGTTGAGGGTGGCCGTGACGGTGACGGCGAGACCGTGCTGCGCACCGTTGACGATGAGCACCCGGTCGGGGGTGGTGGCGATCTGGCGGCGTCGCAGGTGCCGTGAGATCGCGGCTCTGTCCTGGGGACGCCCTCGGTGTGGCTGGTAGCGCAGCAGCGCGTCGAGATCGCCGGCGCCGGCCAGCTCCCGCAGGGCCTGCCGAAGGAGATCGGCTTGCCCGGGCAGGGACGGGTAGTTGAAGTTGAGGTCGACCGCGTTCCCGGCGACGCCCTGCTGATCGATGCCGTGGCCGGGGGGAACCGTGATGTCCCGCACGAACGTGCCGCGGCCCTGTTCCCGGCTCACCAGCCCCATGGCCTCCAGCTCGGCGTACACCCGGGTCGCGGTCACGACGGCGATGCCCTCGCGCGCGGCGAGCCCGCGGTGCGTCGGCAGCCGCGCACCCGCGGTGAGCCGTCCGCTCCGGATGTCGGATGCGAGGGCGTCCACCAGCACTTTGTACCGCGGGGCTGCCATGCGTCGGATTGTATGCATGACAATTCTTTGGCTGTCCTGCCCCCGGGTCCTTACCGTCGAGGCCCAACCACCCGGAAGGACAGCCGCCGTGCACATCGCCATCCTCACCTTCGAGGGCTACAACGAGCTCGACTCCCTGATCGCGCTCGGCGTGCTCAACCGCATCAAGACCGCCGGCTGGCGGGTCACCATCGCCACCCCCAGCCCCAAGGTGACCTCGATGAACGGAGTGGTCATCGAGCAGATGTCCACGCTGGAGGAGGCGTGCACCGCCGACGCCGTCATCGTCGGCAGCGGCATCGCCACCCGCGAGGTCGTCGAGGACGCCGCGATCATGAGCGTCCTGCGCCGCCTGGACCCCTCGCGCCAACTCGTCGCGGCACAGTGCTCCGGCGCGCTCGTGCTGGCCAGGCTCGGCCTGCTCGACGGCATCCCCGCCTGCACCGACCTGACCACCAAGCCCTGGGTCGTCGCCGCCGGCGTCGACGTACTCAACCAGCCCTTCTACGCCAAGGACAACATCGCCACCGCCGGCGGCTGCCTGGCCTCGCCCTACATCGCCGCCTGGATCATCGCCCGCCTCCAGGGCGAGGAGGCCGCCGCGAGCGCGCTGCACTACGTCGCCCCGGTCGGCGAGAAGGAGGAGTACGTCGAGCGCGCCTGGCGCAACATCACCCCTTACCTGCCCGCTCTCACACCGGAAGGCGTGTGAACCCCCGGACCCGCGTGCGGGCCCGGGGGCGGGCGGCCCGGCCGCGGCGTGCGCGGGTCAGCCGTGCGCGAGGCAGCGCTTGAGCTCGTCGAGCTCGTAGAAGTGGCTGCCCTTGGCCACGGGCTTGCAGGACGGCTTGAACGCCGTCTCCTTCTCGTTGTAGAGCATCCGCACCAGGTACGTGGCCGGCTTCCCTGCGGAGGGCGTGTTCGCGAACAGGTCCCATTGGATGTTCGCGGCCATCGGTGAAACCTCCGCGCCTCGCCAGGGGTTGTTCCCGTACGCATAAGGCCGGCCGGGTTCCGCGGGCGCGGTGCTGCCGGGCAGGCCCATCAGGGCGGCGAGCGGCTCGATCTCCTCGGCGTGGGTGAAGCGCAGGACCGCGCCGTTGCCGTTGGTGCCGGCGGCCTTCGCCCCGGCCTGGGCCAGGAGGTCGTCGAGCAGGACGCCGGCCATCTTGTAGGTGATGGTGCGCCCTCTGAACGCGGGCCCCTTCTCGTAGAACTCCTCGGCATCGTCCAGGTAGGCGAACCACACGGCGTCGCGGGGCACCAGGAACGGGGTGAGGTCGACGTCCGGCGCCTCCACTCCCAGGTCGGGCGCCACACTGTAGAGCTGGTAGAGCGCACGGGCGAAGGAGACCTGCTCCGCGGGGGGCAGCGCCGCGGCGAAGTCCTCCCGGAACAGGCGCCCGACGACGCGGTGCGCCGCTTCGGCGGTGCGCGGGTCACCGTCGATCCGCTTGAGGACCCCGGCCAGCTCCGGATCCCCCTTCACATACGCCTGGTAGTCGGCGTTCTGCGGCTGCTTGTGGAAGTACAGCAGGTTCTTGTCGGTGACCGGGGCCTTGATCAGGCCTGCCAGCGCCGGCTCACCGGAGGCCAGGGCGCCCGTGAACGCTTCGGCGCTCGCCACCGTGCGCGGCACCCCCGACGTCTCCACCACGACGGGCTCGTGCCGGGCGGCGATGCCCGCCCACAGGGTCGGCAGCCGCTGCTCCATGCGCAGTGCCGTCTGCCGGTGCTCCTCGGCGCCGCGGGCGGACAGGTTGCCGTATCCGAGTGCGGAGGCGGCGGCCAGCAGTGACCGCACCTGCGGGCCCAGCCGCGCACCGAGGCCGGTGAGCGCGCCCTTGTCCTGCGCCTCGCGCAGGACGGCGAGCACGGCGTCACCGTCGGCGCTGTCCGTCATGGCGCGGGAGCCGTGGCGGGCGACGTTCTCGGTGAAGACGGGTACGAATCCCTTCGGGGGCTTCTGGTAGCGGTCCGGCGTCCCCTGGGGCGCGTAGGTCGCTTTCGTTCCGTAGAGGTCGCGCTCCACGCGCGGGGTACCGGTCTTCTCCCGCGCGAAGGCGGTGCCGACGCTGAACAGCATGCCTGCGGCGAGGGAGACGGCCAGGGCGGCGGACAGGGGGGCGGTGCGCTTCACAGTGGCCCTTCGCATCGGTTCGAGCTACCGGTCGGTAGCTGGTCTGCCGCAAGGTGACACGGCCATACGAATCCTTCCCGACGCCGCACCATGGCCTCGGTGAAGAGCTGCTGAACGACCCCCGCCGGTGGGGCGGAACGCGTGCTCTTCGACGCTACCGGGCTGCGCGTCCGGGTGCACCCGGACGCGCTGTCCGTAGGCGTCGGCGATGCGTTCTGTGGTCAGGAGGTGAGCGGGCAGCTCGTGAGCGGGTTCTCGTCAGGGGCGGGAAGCGGCAGCGTGCGGCTGGCCGGTGGCGGTACGCCGCGGCCGAGCCAGCTCTCCAGGGCGGTCAGGGCGGAGCGATGGCAGGGGACGAGGGGGCGGAGCTTGCCGGGGAAGGCGTCGAACAGGGAGTCGACGTGTGTTCCTCCCTCGACCCGGTAGTAGCGCAGGAGACGGCCGCGGCCGGCGTCGCCGACCATGCGCGCGTAGACGTCGGAGTCCTGGCTGATGGGCAGGAGGACGTCCAGGGTGCCGTGCAGGGTGATGAGGGGTTTTCCGATCCGGCCCGTCAGCGCGATGTTCGCGACGGCGTCGTGGACGCTGCGGGGTCGCAGGCGGTAGTCGTAGTCGGCGTCGCAGGCAGGGGTGCCCGGCGCGCAGAACGGGGTTCCCGCCTCCTGCCGGCCGTCGTATCCGGGGTCCAGCTCTTCGCGGTAGATGCGCTGGGTGAGGTCCCAGTAGTACTGGTGGTGGAAGGGCCACAGGAACTCCGAACCGGCCGGGAAGCCGGCTGCGAGCATCTCCTGGCGGGCCTGGTCGGCGCCCGCGCCTCCTGCGGCGTAGCGGGGGTAGGCGGCGAGGGCCGGCGGCAGGAAGGTGAGCAGGTTCGGTCCCTGCTCCCGCCAGAGGGTGCCCTCCCAGTCCACTCCGCCGTCGTACAGCTCGGGATGGTTCTCCAGCTGCCAGCGCACCAGGTAGCCGCCGTTGGACATGCCGGTGGCCAGGGTGCGGGAGACCGGCCGCAGGTAGCGCTGGGCGACGACGGCGCGGGCCGCGCGGGTGAGCTGGGTGACCCGCACGTTCCACTCGGCGATGGCATCCCCCGGCGCCTGGCCGTCGCGGTAGAAGGCGGTGCCCGTGTTGCCCTTGTCGGTCGCCGCGAAGGCGTATCCGCGGGCCATGACCCAGTCGGCGATGGCCCGGTCGTTGGCGTACTGGCCGCGCACCCCCGGGGAGCCGGTGATGACCAGGCCGCCGTTCCAGTGGTCCGGCAGGCGGATCACGAACTGGGAGTCGTGGTTCCAGCCGTGATGCGCATTGCTGGTGGACGGGTCCGGGAAGTATCCGTCGATCTGGATCCCCGGCACACCGCTCGGCACGCCCAGGCCGGCCGGCGTCAGGCCGGCCCAGTCGGCCTGGTCCGTGTGCCCCGAGGCGACGGTCCCGGCCGTGGTCAGCTCGTCCAGGCAGGAAGGTACCTGGAGTTCGGCGCCGGGGACCTTCAGCCGTGACATGCCGGCGCAGTGCCCGTCCGCCGTGGCCGGTCCGCTGCGGGGCTCGGCGGCCGCGGGCGCCGCCGCGATGGTCACGAACGCGGCTGCCGCCGCCGCGGCCCTGCGCAGCAGGACGGGGCGCGATGCGCGCCGGGGGCGTGGTCGTCGGGTCGGCGGTGCTGCACGGTGCACGGGGACCTCCGATGGGGTGTGTCTGCGGGCGGCCGCCCGTGCGGAGCGGGACCGGGCGACCGGCGGGGTGGGATCAGGGGCAGGTGCCGTCGGCGATGACGTAGTAGCCGGCCGGTGATTCCTTCAGCGTGTGCGTGGTGAAGGTGTTGTAGAGGCCCAGGTTCTGGTGCGAGCCCTTGGCGTACGCGTAGGCACCGTCCGAGGTGGCGCGTCCTGCCCGGACCTGCTGGTAGTTGTCCGCCGTCCAGCACCTGGCCGGCGCGCCGGTGGTGGTGGCGCTGGTCTCGGCCGAGCGGGCTCCCTCGGCGCCGGCGGCGTCACGGGCCGCCACGGCGTAGGTGTGGGTGCTTCCCGGGCTCAGACCCGTGTCGGTGAACGGGGATCCGGTGGGTGTCGCGATCCGGACCCCGTCGCGGTACACGGCGTATGACGCGGCCGCGCTGACGTCGTTCCAGGCCAGGGTGACCGAGGTGTCGGTGACACCGGTCGTGGACAGCCCGTCCGGGGCGGGGAGTCCGCCGGGCTGTGGAGCGGAGCCGTCCAGGCCGAAGAAGCCGGTGATCCAGTAGCTGGAGCAGATCGAGCGGATGAAGTTCGCCGTGCCCGTGGTGCCGCACTGCTGGGGGCCGGTTCCCGGGTCCACCGGCGTGCCGTGCGCGATGGAGGGCACCCGGTCCACCTCGACGGCCACGCTTCCGTCGGCCGCCAGGTACTGCTCGCGCTGCGTTCCGTTCGGGCCGAGGGTGGCGGTGCGGTCCGGGGTCTGTCCCAGGCCGTGGACGGCGGTCCACTGATCACGCAGCTCGTCGGCGTTCCCCGGGACGACCGTGGTGTCGCGGTCCCCGTGCCAGATGGCCACCCTCGGCCGGGGCCCGGCGTAGCCGGGGTAGGCGTCCTCGACGCTGTTGGCCCAGGCCGACGGGGTGCGGTCCACGCCGGGATTCATGCACGTGTAGGCGCCGGCCACGGAGTCGGCGCAGTCGTAGGCGATGCCCGCGACGACTGCGCCGGCCGTGAACACGTCGGGGTAGGCGGCGAGCATGACGGAGGTCATGGCGCCGCCTGCGGAGAGCCCGGTGACGTAGACGCGGGCCGGGTCGGTCCCGTAGTCGGTGGCCGCTTGCGCGACCATCTGCCGGATCGAGGCGGCTTCGCCCTGGCCGCGGCGGTTGTCACCGGGTTCGAAGAAGTTGAAGCACCGGTTGCCGTTGTTGGCTGAGGTGGTCTCGGGGAACACGAGGAGGAAGCCGTACCGGTCCGCGAACTCGGTCAGACCGGAGTTGTCGGCGTAGATCTGGGCGCTCTGCGTACAGCCGTGCAGCGCCACCACCACCGCCGGGGCCGGGGGCAGGCCGGCGGGGCGGTAGACGTACATGTTCAGTGCGCCCGGGTTGGGCCCGAAGGCGCCGACCTTCTGCAGGGGGACGGCGGCCCGGGCGGCGGGGGCGGGGGCGACGAACGCCGTCCCCGCCACCAGAGCCGCCACCACGGTCATCCGGCCGACCCTGCGGCGCCGTCGTCCCCCCGCCTCGGCGGGACGGGCCCGCACCGTGGGCGACGTTCGCTCCGGTCGTGCTTCGTGCGACGGCATGGCGGCTCCCTGTACGGGTGGACGGCTCCGCGCGCAAGGGCGTCCGTCCGTGCAGGTGAACGCCGCGCCGGGGTGTCCGTAACCGTAGGACCCGCTTCCTCCTGCGAAGAATGGTGCTGCGGCCCACAGGCCGCGAACCGGCCTGTATGTCCGGCCCGTTGCACCGATGCGGCCGTCCCTGCTAACAGCGCACGGGACCCTGGCCCGGACATCGGCCGCCGGCCCGATGCCGGCGGCGGGCGTTCGAGGCGTTGCGGCTAGCGACGCTTGGTACACAAGGCCGCGTCCACCGCCCCCTGGAGGTGGCGCAGGCTCTCGCCCTCGGCCGCCCAGGTCGTGGTGTAAACGGTCACGGTCCCACGGCCTGCCGTGGCACGGCCTCCGCCCACCGAATTGCCGGGCAGGTCGCCGCCGTGGCCCCAGTAGACGCCACCGCAGCTGAGCGGGATCGAGGCGATGCCGTAGCCGTAGCGGCTGCCCGCCGGGTAGACGTCGCGTCCGCCGACCGCGGTGGTGTCCTGGGTCATCTGGCGCAGGGCCCAGTCGGGCAGGAGGCGGCCACCGAACAGTCCGTCCCAGAAGGCGTTGAGGTCCTTCGGGGTGGAGACGAGGCCGCCGGATGCGCCGAACTCGTAGCCGGGGAGCTCGGTCACGTCCACTCGGCCGGCCTCCGGGGCGGCCGGGTGGATGCCGTAGTTGCGGGCGTGCGGTCCACGCAGCGACAGCTCGCCGGGGGCGGGCCAGTAGGTGTCGTCCAGGTGCAGCGGGCGCAGGATCGTGCGTTCGATGTACGTCCGGAAGCCGACCCCGGACGCCTTGTCGATCACCATGCCGAGCGCCAGGTAGTTGGTGTTGGAGTAACCCCAGTCGCTGCCGGGATCGAAGACCGGCTTCTCCTTGAGCGCGAGGGCCAGGTAGTCCTCCGGTGTGCCGGGCCGGGTCCAGTCGACCAGCCCGGCGTACTCCGGCAGCCCGCTGGTCTGCTTGAGCAACTGCCGGATGGTGATGGGGCGTTCGGCGAGCTGCGGCACGTAGCGGCCGGCGCGGTCGTCGAGTCGGATCCGCCCGTCCGCCACCAGTCGCATCACGGCTGTCGCGGTGAACGCCTTGGTGTTGCTGGCCAGCCGGATCCGCCCCCGCGCATCGACCATGGGCCGGCCCGACTCCCTGTCCGCGACACCGGCCGTACGCGTCGTCCTGCCGTCGTACGCCAGCGCGCCCGGGACCCCGTCGCTGTTGACGAGCAGGTCCAGCTGCCGCTGCACCGGGTCGACCGTCCGTGCTGCCGCCTCGGGGACGGACGCCCCGATGACGGCTGCGGCAAGCAGAGCCGCGGTGGCGATGGACTTGCGGTGCATGAGCTTTCCCCCTGATCGTAGGCCCGCCTGGGCCGGTCGTTCGCTTGACGACGACGACTCTGCCGTGAAGCCGACATAAGATCATTGCGCTTGGCCCCCGAAAGGTCGGGCGGCCAACCCCCTTGACACATCACGATTTGTCAGGTTCACAGCCGCGCTGACCGAGGTGTGTCCGCCAAACAGCACAACTTCTCCGCGTCCCGTTCATACGTGCACGAGGGCGGCACCCGAACCCGCCTCCGCCGACTCTGGCCAGGCGCTTCTTGCATGCTGCCGCACTGTTTCGGCGTCAAGCAACGTCAGTCACACGGGCCTTGCTTGTGCAGGGCGGCACCGGCTCTGAATCGGAGGCGGCCGCACCGCTCCTTGTCTTCGGGTGATGCGTCTTCAGGACAGCAGCAGTGGCGTGCCAGCCACGTGAGGTCCTCTGCGGAGAGCCAGAGAGCCACGCGGCCTTGCGCGGCTTCTTCCTGCGGATTCGTGGGGGTGACATCGGCCATGTGCGTCACCCTATCGAGGTCCGAAGCCATCGCAGCCGACTCGGGAGCTGCTCCACCGCGGTGGAGCGGTCCTGCGCCGGGAAGCGCGCCGGTTCTGGAGCAGCACCCCGCCAGAGAAGAGCAGACGGCTTTCAGCGTAGATCGAGCAGCATCACGTCATGGGGGTCCGCCTCCCCTCCCCACGGCCGCGCCTCGCCGATCTTGCGGTAGCCCCATGCCCGGTAGGCGGCCGGCGCCGCCTTGCTCGCCGGATTGACGTTCAGCAGCACCCGTTCGGCTCCGATGCCGTCCAGCAGCGTCTCGTGCAGACGCCGCGCAACGCCCCGATTGCGCCATGCTGCGCGCACGGCGAGTTCCATGAGGCCGAAGGTGCGGCGCCCGTCCTCTCGCCGCATGTCGTCGGACACGGGCTCGGTCAGTTCGTCCCACCACCCCGTGTCGGGGCGGAGCGGGTGGCCGTACGCCATGCCGATCGGCTCCTCCGTCGAGTCGTGGGCCAGGACAGCGTGAAAGGCGGGGTTGCCGGCCTGGACGGGGAAACGGCGGAAGGCGGCGGCGACGTCGTCCTCGGTCTCGTCGTACGGAGGTTCCGCGAACACCTCCGCGTAGATCAGCCTGAACGCGTCCTGGGCCTGCACCGCGGCCGGTCCATCCATGCGCCTCACGGCCATGAACCCCTGTTGCGCCATGGGTCCCCCCTTCCCCTCATCGACGCGAGTACGCTCTCCGCCTCCGCGCGGCGAGAGCCGGCAAGCTGCCTCAGCTGCCACGTCGAGTCCGGCCAGTATCCCCTCAGCACCCGATGCACCGAGTCGCGTGCCCGTCGAGATGCCCTGCTCAACCAGAGAGGGGTCTCCGCATGCGCAAGAACCGTGTGGGCATGGCCATCCCGGGTGCCGTGTTCGCCATAACCGCCGCCCTGGCGCCTGCCACCGCCTACGCCGGCCCTCGGCTACGACGGCGGGCTCGTTCGTCAACTTCGACCCGCCCCGTCCGGAGGGTCCGGGTCCGACTCTGCGCGGTCGAGGGAGCGTACGACGCGAGCCGGGTTCCCGACGGCCAGGACGCCTGCCGGGAGGTCCTTGACGACCACGGACCCGGCGCCGACCACGGTGTCGTCGCCGATGGTCACCCCGGGGCAGACGATCGTGCCGCCGCCCAGCCACACGTTCTCGCCGAGGGTCACCGGCAGGCCTCGCTCCCATCCGGCCCGCCGGAGGTCGGGGTCCAGGGGATGCGTGGGGGTCAGCAGCTGGACGTTCGGGCCGATCTGGGTGTCCGCGCCGATGGTGATCGGCGCGATGTCGAGGAAGACCGCACCGAAGTTGACGAAGGTTCCGGCACCGATACGGATGTGGCGGCCGAAGTCGCAGTGGAACGGCGGCCGGATCCGGACCCCTTCGCCCACCGAGCCGAGCAGTTCCCGCAGAAGGGCGTCACGCCGCTCCGGCGGCAGTCCGGCCGGAGCGTTGTTGAACCGCGCGCACAGCTCGACCCTGCGCAGGGTGGCGGCCGCGAGTTCGGGATCGTCGGGGCGGAACCACTCACCGGCCGACATGCGCCGCTCGTTCTCTCCCACGTGGGCGACCTCCGTTCCCCAGCGCATCCGCCTACCGACATCCACACCAGCACGCACGGCCCACGCTCTCCAAGGGACGGACGGCAGTCAAGGCCCCCCGGCGCCGAAGCACATCGGCAACCTCCTCGTCGTATGAGCAAAGCGATCAACCTGGGCAAGGTCATCCGGCCCGCCGCTCCCTCCTGCACTCCGAAGACGTCGCCCTGCCGGATTTCGGAACCCAGCGCCGGGTCGCGGGCCTGCGCCGTGAGGAGATCGCCCAGCTCGCCGGAGTGAGCGTCGGGGGATGCCGCCCGGCATCTACACCGCCTCGCCCGACCGCAGTCCGCTGCCCGGCACGTTTCCCCGCGCCAAACCCGGCCACAACGCGTGCGCCCTCTTCGGTGACTACGCGGCCCTGGACCGGGACCAGGCGGTTCCCCCATCTGGTGGTCGGGGATCTGGAGCCGGCCTGCGAGACCCTGCGCCCCACGGATGATCCCGAGCAGGCCCTCATCACGACGCGCTGCGGATGCTGCTGGCCTGGGCTGCTGGGGCCCCGCCCTTGCCGGCTGACGACCGCGCGCCCTGACAGACCCCCGTCACTGCAGGACGGCGGCCGCGCGCCTGTGTGCGCGGCGGGGCTCTTCGATCACGACCGCCGACCGCTTTGTCACTCCGGATCGTTCCGGGTTCGGGGCGCAGCATGCGTATGCGTGACTGTCCCCGGAGGGGCTCGGCCGACTGGCGGAGCGAACGGTTCAACGGCCGACGTCCCGGATGCCATGCACTCCCGCGCCGGCGGGCGCACCGACGTCGCCTTCGGTCCTCGGGCCTGGAAACCAACCGAAAGTTGCCATGAATTCCCACTTCACACGTGCCGCAAGGCTCTTAGCGGCCCCCGCCCTCACCCTCGCCGTCATCACCCCGGCTCTCGCCCTCGCCGCGACTCCCGCAGCAGCAGCCACCGACGCGTACACGTTCGCCAACACGGACGGCACCCTCAACGCGACGGGCAACAACGACGGAAACCAGATCTCCGTCACCCCCGACGGCACCAATTACACGAACTGGCGCCTGATCAAACTCGGGGCGCCCGGCACGTTCAACCTCGCCAACACCTCCTCCGGGAAGTGCGTCTACGCCACCCAGCCCGCCACGCAGCAGTCCTGCGGCAAGGACGGCGAGCAGTGGCACTTCCGCCCCGTCGACGGCAAGCCCAACACGTTCGGGATCGTCCGCCGCGACGAGTCCAGCGCCACCGAGTACTGCATGGACAACCGGGGTGGCCTCCACCTGTGGGGGATCCTCGCCCAGCCCAACGCCTGCAACGGCAGCGCGAGCCAGGAATGGACGGTCCCCGCAGCGAAGGCCGCCGAAGCGAAGAGCCTCGCCCTCGACTACTACGCGGACCTGTGTTCCAAGAGGACGTCGACCTGCTCGTGGACCCAGAAGTCCGAGGGACGGCCCGAGGTCCTGCCCCGCCAGATCGCCTCGTCCGTCTGGTACAACGGCACCGACAGCACGATGAAGCAGATATTCACGACGATCTACCACTCCGGCTGGGCCCAGTCGTACTCGGCCGGCATCTCCACCTCCGTCGGGGTCTCCGCGCCGGTCCAGGCCATGATCTCCAACCAGCTGTCCGCGACGCAGACCTACACCTCGGACGAGACGACGATCAACGGCATCGCCGTGGACGTCCCGTCGAAGAACTACGCCTGGGTCGACTTCGCGGCGGTCGGCAAGAAGGTCACGGGCACCTGGACCTTCGACACCGACAACCAGCCGTGGACCACGGACGCGACCGTCACGGTCCCCGTCGTCAACTCGACGGCCGGCTCCACGATGTACATCGCCCGCACCAGCGCCGGCACGCCGGGCAGCGACACCGGCAACACCGCCGCGGACGTAAAACCGCAGGTCCTGGCCAAGACCGAGAGCGCCGACCTCGACGTACCCGACGGCGCCACCGCGACCGTCGAGAACAACACGGTCAAGCTCACCGACGGCTCCGGCAGGAACATCGCCACCGTACGGCCCGGCATCGTGCAGGAGCTGAACGGAGCCACCCACGAGGTCAGCCTCGCCCTCGACGGAAAGAGGCTGACCCAGACGATCGAAGGCGTCGCCGGGGACACGGTGACCGGCATCGTGACGCCGCCCACCCTGTCCGTGCGCGACGGCGGGGTTCCGGCTACCGCCCTGGCGACGCCCGCCGGCAAGCCGGACACGGCCAAGATGGCTCCGACGGGCCTCTTCGACAAGCCCAAGACCGAAGACGAGTGGAACAAGTGCATGCTCAAGCACCTGGGCAGCAGCATCTATCTCGGCACGGTCGTGGGAACGGCGACCGGCGCCATGGCGGGCGGTGTCGGCGCCGTACCGGGGCTCGCCATCGGCATGATGACCGGCACGGTCAAGGGACTGGGTGAGGCGATCCTCCTCTGCGGCACGGGCCCCCAGAAGTAGACCCCGCACCGCCAGACCCTCTCCCTCGCCGCACCGGGGAGGGGGCCCGCGCAGGAATATTGCGCTGATCGGCACTCAGGGCTCTGCCAGACTGCCTCGCATGGACATTCGCCTTGAGCCCTGGTCGGAGCCTGCGCTCGCCCTCCTCCGGAAGATCAACACCCCGGAGATGCGCCGGCATGTCGGCGGACCTGAGCCTGAGGAGCAGCTGCTGGCCCGGCACAGCCGCTACCTCGCCATGCCGGCGGAAGGCCACGGCTGCATGTTCGCCGTGCTGTTCGGCGACGACATGGTCGGCAGCATCGCCTACCACCAGCGCGCCTGGCAAGACCGACAGATCTACGAGACCGGCTGGAACGTCCTGCCTCCCTACCAGGGCAAGGGCATCGCCGCCGCGGCCGGCCGCGCCCTGATCGACATCGTGCGCGAAGCGGCCGCCCGCACGCCTGACGGCCCGCGTAGCCTGCACGCGTTCCCCTCCGTCGACAACGCCTCGTCGAACGCCCTGTGCCGTCGTCTGGGGTTCCGCCTCGTCGGCGCTTGCGACTTCGAATACCCGCGGGACAGCGGCAGCTGGATGCGCAGCAACGACTGGCGCCTCGACCTCACCGCCCGTACCCAGCCGAACGAGGTGCCGTAAGCACGTAAGCAGTAGGGCGCGGGCACGGGCTCGGGCACGGGCACGCAGGAGCGGCGACGGGAACCCCTTGTTAGCCATTTAGCTAACATGCTAAACAAGAGGCATGACAGAAGCTCAGGACGAGGCAGGAGCCTTCCGCGCTCTCGCCGATCCCACGAGGCGACAGATCCTTGAGGACCTCCGGGGCGGCGAGCTCGCGGCCGGCGAGATCGCGGCCCGGTTCGCGATCAGCGCGCCTTCCATCTCACGCCATCTCGGCGTGCTCAAGGGAGCCGGACTCGTCACCGAGCGGCGGGAGGGCAACCGGATCCTCTACGCCCTGGCCGAGGACCGCCTGGCCACGAGCATCGGTCGGTTCCTCAGCGCCGTCTGCCCCGAGCAGATCGTGCTCCGCCACACCAAATGGCGCCCCGGGGCGCAGAGCGAGGGATCATGAAGCAGCCGCGACTGTCCAGCGTCGTCGAACGACGGCTCCTGGTGAACTACCGGGTCGACCCGGAAGTCGCGTCCCGCCTGCTCCCCGGGCCACTGCGCCCGCAACTGGTGCGCGGCTACGCGGTCGCGGGCATCTGCCTGCTGCGCCTGGGAAGCGTCCGGCCCACTTGGGCACCCAAGGAGTTCGGCCTGCGGAGCGAGAACGCGGCGCACCGGATCGCCGTCGAGTGGGACGGACCTGAGGGCGTCGAGACCGGCGTCTACATCCCACGGCGCGACACCGCCTCACGGCTCAACGTCTGGGCCGGAGGCCGCATCTTCCCCGGCGAACACGGCCGAGCAGACTTCGAGGTGCACGAGACGCCCGGTCAGGTGCGCGTCGCACTGGAGACACGGGACGGCGACACCCGCGTGGACGTCACCGTCGAGCTGTCCGACGAGCTACGAGGCAGCGAGCTCTTCGCCGACCTTGCCGAGGCGTCCCGCTTCTTCCGAAACGGGGCCAAGGGCTTCTCGGCCACGAGCTCCGGCCGTCACCTGGACGGCATGGAACTGCGGACCGACGCCTGGCACGTGGAAGCCGGCCGGGTCCGCTCCGCCACTTCGTCCTTCTTCGACGACCCGGACCGCTTCCCGCCGGGGAGCGCGACCCTGGACTGCGCCCTGGTCATGCGCGACGTCCCCGCCAGCTGGTGGCCGCTCCTGGCCATGGCCGGCGCGTGCGCTTCGGCTGCTTGATCCGTTCGCCGTCTGCCGGCTCTCCGGCGCCAGGCCTGGCCGGGGGTCCGGCGGTGGGGCCGGGGCGTGACGAGGAAGCCGAAAGCTCGTTGATCAAGGTATGACCACCCTTCGGAAGATCGTTACGGGCATCTCGGCGACGGCTGCGGCATGCATGCTCCTCTTCGCGACCGGTTCACCCGCCGCGGCCGACGGGAAGTGGTGCAACCACTCCGTCTGCATCGAGACGTACGACACGGGGACGTATCTGGGCAGGGTGGAGGTGTCGGTCGTCAACACCAACCAGCCGCACCGGATTTCCGCACGGGTATGGACGACCAACGGGTGGAGCGCGACGACGAAGTCCGAGGACGTCGCAGCGTTCCGCACCTACCGCGACCAGGCGTATCCCCAGCGCCACTTTCCGGCGGGCACCCGGTTGTGCGCGGAGGGCTTCCGCGGCGGCGAGAGCGTCGGGCTTCCTTGTGTGACGCTCACCAACTGAGCGCGAAGGCCAAGGCGTTGGTCCGTTGCGGGAGATGCCGGCAGGCTGTCCTATAGTCCTCAAATTTAACGAGTCTCATCATCGATGCAGGTCCGCGGCTGGGCACCACACCGGCCGCCGCGAGCAGGTAGGCGATGGCGGCGACGGCCCGGCCCAGGGCGTAGCCGTCACTGGCTCACGTACTCGAAAACCCCGCCGTCCGGGTGTCGCAGCACCGCCCGGCGTCCGTTCGGCGTGATCGCAGGAGCCGCGATCACCTCGGCCCCGGCCGCCTCGCAGGCTGCGACCGTGGCGTCCAAGTCCGCGACGGACAGCGTGGCCGCCACCCCGGCAAAGCGCTCCGCGACCTCGTCAGGCCCCATGAAGAGCAGGAAGGGGCCCGTGCTCGCCAACTTCAGCCCAGCGAAGTCAAAACGGGCCGCCGACTCGCCGGTCAGCCCTTCATAAAAGGCCAGGGACGATTCGAGGTCATCCACACGTCGTCGCAGAACCAGAGAGGTGATCGCCATGATCACATCATCTCAGCCCGCGAGGCCATCCGGGTGATCGCGCGACTTTCTCCCTGGTCGCCCTGGTCACCCGAAGCCGTCGGCTCACCCGTGGATCCACGTCCGAAGCGGAGCGAAACCTGACCGCGCGTCAGTAGTCATAATTCGTAGGGCCAGACGGTGACGTGGTCCCGGGCCGCACGGATCTCGACCCACGATCCTTCGGCGCCTTCCGGCAGTGGCGGCTCGGCAAGATCGAACGTGATCCGCGCGCCGCCCACGTCCAGGACGGCCCCGCCGTCTTCGAAGGGGCTCAACTGCCCACGAAACACGATGCAATCGCCGTCTTCCCGCAGCTCAGGAACATCAGAAGCACTTGGCCAGGCGTTCACCGTCCAGGCGATGTCCTCATCCACGGTCCACTCGACGTGGTGTTCCCGCCCCACTGCCCCGGGAGCCCCCTGCCAGAGCGCCACGACAGTGCCCAGCATCGAGTGCACCCGGACGGCCAAGGGCCCCGACTGGGCTGGCTGCGCTGCCTCCACGTTGACCAACACCCCACCATCATCCTCGACCGGCTACATGGGGGCGCCCGGGCAGACTGGTACCCCCTACGGAGGGCAGGCGAGTGCCGGGATGGACCGACAGCCGATGGATCTAGAGACGTACGTGACACGGGCGCGGAGCGGCCCTTGTTTCATCTGCGCGCGGGGTCCTCACACCGTCGCCCGACCAGGCAGCCGCGATGGCCGCACGCCTGCGCGAGGCGGTCCGTGCCCGGGGCCGGTTCGAACGGGACTGATCTCATCGGACCTGTCTGCCCCGCGCATAGGGTGCGGGGACGTTCAGCTGCTTCATGGAGGGCGGCCGCCCGCATGGGTGATACGGGGTGTGGGCGGGCGGCGCACCGATGTCAGTGGGTGCGCCTACGCTCCCTTCCATGAACGTCGATGACCTTGCCTGGCAGGCGCACAACTTCGGCGGTCTCGCGCCGTCAACCGTGCGCCTTCTGCTGGAGCACGGTCACCTCGACCTGGTGATCCAGGTGGCCGCGGACCGCGGCGAGTGGTTCTGCGCGAAGGGCGCGGTGGAGGAGCTGTGCCGGGCGGGGGAGTTCGGACGGGCGCTGACGGTGATGGAGCCGTTCGTCACGACGGGTTGGCCGCCCGCTCTGTGGGCGAAGGCCGACGTCCTGCTCCGGGCGGGACGGCCGCGGGAAGGGCTGAACCTGGTCCGTCCCGACGCGCCCGCCCGGACCTCCAAGGCCGAGCTTCATGACTTCGCCGAGTTGCTCGTCAGGGCGGGGCACGTGGACGAGGCCGTCGACCTCCTCGTCCCGCACGTCGACGGATGGTGGACCCTGTCCGTGCTGGTGGACGTCACTGAGGGCCAGGACCGTGACGAGCGGGTGCTGGAGCTGATCGCCCCGCACGCCGACAGTGCGCGCCAGGCCCGGGGCGAGAGCCGATGGAACCACCCTTTCTCCAACGCGCAGGAGCTCCAGGCCCGGGTCCTGGAGCGTGCCGGCCGTGCCGACGAGGCGATCCGGATCCTCGGCGAGGACATCGCCGCACACCACTACCTCACGCAGAACACCCTCACCGCCCATGCCGAGCTCCTTGCCCGTCACGGTCGGTTCGACGAGCTGCGTGAGCTGGCCACCGGACAGCACGCGCACACCGTCCTGGACGTCTACGCCGGCGCCCTTCGCGATCACGGGCGGGCCCAGGAGGCCGAGGCCGTGATGCGGTCAAGGCCGCCCTCCTCGAAACCGCCGGCCGTCTCGACGCCGCCGCCGCTGAACTACGGGCCCTCGGTACGATCAAGGCACGCGAGGGACTGAGTGAGGTCCTGGTCCGGCAAGGCCGGACGGCCGAAGCGATAGCCGTCCATCCCACGGTGGCCGAGCAGAGGGCCGCAAAGCCCGAGCCCGCTCCTGTCCCGCCGGCCGAGGACGGGTACTCGTCGGAGCCTCCTTTCTAAAGGAGTTCTGCGGCGATCCGCACCGTGCCGCCGGTGCGGGACGTGGGGCGAAGCCGGCTCGTGCGTGTTGATCATGTTGATGGCGACGAAGGGGGCGAGATGCCGGCACCGGCATGGACGCGGAGCAGCGTCGATGAGACCGTCGAGGCGGTCAACGCGTTGACCGCGCGGTGGGCGGCCGAGGCCATGGGGGGTGCAGGGTGCCCGGCAGGCGGTACGGTCTTCTCCGCCGCCGGGGTGTGGCCCCTGCTCGCGTTCCTCGCCGACGCCGCGAGCGGACCGGCCCGCGCCGAGCTGGCCGATGCCGTCGGGATCCCGGCGGAACAGGCGGCCGGCAGGGCGCGGGAGTTCCTGACCGCACTGGGCGGACTGCGCGGCGTCGACGCGGCCTTGGGCCTCTGGACCCGTAGGCAGCTGAAGGTGCGCGAGGAGTGGGCCGCCAGGCTGCCGCCGCACACCCACCGGAAGCTGACCGGCTGGCGGGCCGTCGACCGACGGGCGCTCGACGCCTGGGCGGCCGAGCACAGCAACGGGCGGATCACGAGGATGCCGGCCGACCTGAGCGGTGACACCCAGCTGCTGCTGGCGAGCGCCCTCGCGTTGGCGACCCGGTGGATCCGCCCCTTCACCGCCGAGTGCGCCGTCCCGTACTCGGGTCCCTGGGATGGTCGGCGACTGGCCGGGCTGTCGCGTACCACGTCCCTGCTCGACCGGGTCGGTGTCGCCGACACCTCCGCCGGCCATGTCACCGGCCTCCGCGTCGTGGGCGACCGCGGCATCGACGTCCATCTGCTGCTCGGTGAACCGGACGTGCCCGCGGGCCGGGTGCTCGCCGCGGGCGTGGACGTCCTCGCCGGTCGGCGGACCCTCATACCCGGCGACCGGCTCCCCCCAGGCGAAGCCGGGCCCGGGCTCACGGTGGAGGCGGTCCGGAACTTCTACCCCGTGCGGCCGAAGCTCCACGTGCGTACCGTGGCCTTCGACGTCGCCGCCGACCACGACCTCACGGCTCACGCCGACGTGTTCGGGCTGGGTTCGGCGACCGGCCGGTCCGCAGGCCACTTCCCCGGTATGACCGACAAGGAAGTCGCCGTGGCCCGGGCCCGGCAGTCGGCCACGGCCGCGTTCACCGACAGGGGCTTCGAGGCGGCGGTGGTCACCGCGTTCGAGATGGGCGAAGGCAGCGCCCGCATGCCCGAGCCGACGTACGTGAACACGGAGGTGCACGCCTCGTTCCACCGGCCCTTCGGCTTCCTGGCCGTCCACCGCGTCTCCCGTCTGGTCCTCGCGGCCGGCTGGGTCACGGACCCGCAGCCCTACCGGGAGGCTGCCGCTTGGCAAGCGCAGCGCAACGGGGAGGACTTCCCTCAGGTCAGGAAGCGGAAGTGACGCGCGGACAGTGGGGTTGTGTGGCAGCCCCGGTGGCTGGTGCGGTCACTGGCGTGCTCGGGGTGGTGCTCCTGTCGGCTGCGTGGCGAGCATGCGATGTGGGTGTGAACGATGCGGCCAACGGCCTCGCGCTGATCTTCTACGGGGCCCTGCTCTCGATCGCGGCGGCCGTGTGGTGGGGGGTGCTCATCGGGTGGGTGGGGCGTTGGAACCTCGCGGTCGCCTTCCTCGGGGGCACGGTGGGCAGCGGGGTCCTGCTCTGGATCTTCGTGGCCGTCCTCCAGGTTCCCCAGGGCTATCGCTGCTGATCCCGGCGCGCCGTGGCGTGGAACTGCTCGTGCGGCGGGGAATCCGTCATCGCCTCATTGCTGGGCGGCCGAGAGGGCCCTGTCCTGGTCAGCCGGCTGCCGCAGACTTGCGGGCCTGAGGGGGCGGTCTCGCCCCCGCTCCAGGAGGCGGGCTGACGAAGAGTCGCTCAGCGGGATCCGGGAGCACGGCTACCAGCTCTGCGCGGCCGGCTGGGCGACGCTCTGTCGGTTCGCCGACCGGACCAGCGCCAGGTAGTCCCATGGTGGCCAGGAGGGCGGGCGGAAGTGCGCGTTCGCGGTGCGGTCAGGGCGTCGGTGGGGGCGTCATGTCCTTCTGTACCGCTGCCGGCAGGTTGTAGACGTGTTCGGGGGTGAGGACCTTGGTGAGCGCCTGCCCGAAGACCGTGCTCGGTTCCTCCTGCTGCGGCCCGTACGGAACGTCGGTGTTGAGCAGTACGACCATGGTCGCCTGCTGCTCGGGCAGGTACATGGTGAGGGACTGGTAGCCCGGCAGTGAACCGTTGTGGCCGATCCAGCCCTGCACGTCGAAGATGCCGAGGCCGTAGCCGGCACCGGGGATGGAGGTGGGCGGGGTGTCGAGCCGCTGCTTCTGCATCTCGGGGCTGACCATCCGTGTGCCGTCGGGGAAGACGCCGGTGGCCAGGGTCTTGGCCCAGATCCGCAGGTCGTGCAGGTCGGAGATCATCGCGCCGGCGGCCCAGCCCCAGGAGGGGTTCCAGTCGGTGGCGTCCTCGGTCTTCCCGGACGCCGTCTGCTGGGTGTAGCCCTGGGCGTGCGGGGCGGGGAACGCAGCGTCGTCGGGGAAGCTGGTGTGGTCCATCTTGGCGGGGCGCAGGATCTGGTCGCGGATGTACGCGGAGAGCGGCTGCCCGGATACCTTCTCGACCACCAGGCCGAGCAGGATCAGGTTGGTGTTGGAGTAGTTGAACTGTGTGTTCGGTGCGAAGATCACCGGCTTGGGTGCGTGGAAGGCGTAGTCGAGCAGTTCCTGGGGGGCGTAGTGGCGCTTCGGGTCAGTGGTGAGCGCCTTGTAGAAGGGCTGCGTCGCGGTGTAGCTGAGCAGCCCGCTGCGCATGCCCGCGAGTTCCCTGAGGGTCACCTTGTCGCCGTTGGGGACGCCCTTGACGTACGTACCGATGGGGTTGTCGAGGCCCACCTCTCCCTTCTGGGCGAGCTGGAGCACGGCCGTCACCGTGAACGTCTTGGTCTCGCTGCCGATGCGCGAGAAGAAGTCGGACGCCATCGGTTGTCCCGTGGTCTTGTCGGCCACGCCGAAGGCTCGCGTGTACTCGCCCTTGCCGGGTGCGGATATTCCGACGATGGCGCCCGGAACACCGGTCTTCTTCAATACGTCCTGGACGGTCCTGTCCAGCCTGGCTGCCGTCGCGTCGTCGAGGGCGGGGAAGTCGCCCGAGGGCGAGGGCAGCGCCGAGGCGGTCGGCTGCGGGGGGTCGGCAACGGCGCCGGCGGCCGGGATGGCGAGGAGACCTGCCGTGGCGAGCCCCACGCAGGCCTTCCGGTACAGGCGCTGTCGCTTGTCTGCATGGCTCACGTCGGCCTCCTACCGGACCGGGACAGGTCGTCCTCCTCAGGTTAGGTGGGGCGCTATCCACCCGCACGGCGGAACGGGTGCCCTGGGGGTGGGGGCGCCGGAGGGCTACTGGTCGGGTCGGGCACTTCACCTTCCCCCCACTGCGGGCGGCGCGTACGGCACGGCACATACGACGTGTTGATCCTGAGACCAGCTGGGGTGGATGCGCTCCGCATCCCCAAGAACGCCCTTTCCCTCCCCGTCAGGCAGACCGACCGTCTCCTGGCACGTCGCCTCGGCCCTGGCGGGGTGAGCGGTATCAACGCCTTCATCAGCCGCCATGGCGCGGGGGCCTGCTGCGTGCGGGTGTGCGCCTTGGAGCTGCC
The DNA here is from genome assembly GCF_040648015.1 of Streptomyces sp. NPDC029216. Lineage (NCBI taxonomy): Bacteria > Bacillati > Actinomycetota > Actinomycetes > Kitasatosporales > Streptomycetaceae > Streptomyces > Streptomyces sp. NPDC029216. Next base: position 134,635 of record NZ_JBEZWL010000002.1, read on the forward strand.
GGGGGCCGGCGGAGGTGGAGCCAGGCCGGCGGTGGCTGGAGCTCGGCGACGGCCTGCTGGGCGAGCGTCGAACCTGGAGTGCCGGCCCGGCCGTGTTCACCTGCCCGGGGTTGCGGAGGGATACCCCATCCAGACGGCGCCGTGACGGGGCCGGTGCCGCCGTCGGGTTTCGAGCAGAAGGAACACGGCACCAGTGGTGCAGGTCACGGCGAACGACAGCAGCACGGCAGCAGGCCACCAGTAGTTGCCGGTCCCCGTCACCCACGGCCACAGCAGTGCCGAGCCCGCCGAAAGGACCGGGAGCAGCACGCTCCGGGCCCACAGCGGCAGGCGGCGGCTCGCCACCACGACGATGAACCCGACGAGGACAGCGGGCACGATGACGGCGACCAGGGCCAGGGCGGCGAAGAAGAGCAGGGCGAAGATCATGCGGCTGGCCTCCGGGGGTGCGGCGGAACGCGCACAGGGGTGTGCATGGCAGCCCTGCCCATGAGGGGCAGGTCGGTCCGCTGGATCATCCTGCCAGAGGGTTTGAACACGTTCAAGGTTGGCCTGTCGCCCCCGGCTCGTAGCCGCGCGGGGCCCCGTTCCTGCGGTCCCGGGCGCCGTGGCCGCAGCTGATGTTCACCGGGGTCTGCGCAGGGGGCCGCTGCGCAGACAGGCAGCGGTGCGGGAGCCGTGTTCTTGGGGATGCCGTGTACCTGTTGGCCGGCCCGGGACCCGGACAGGCAGCGGGCCGAGCGCGCCGGGAGGGCGGGTCAGGACGGGGCGGTCCAGGCGGTCGTCAGGCCGTCCAGCCACGCGGGCGGCAGCTCCGCGGCATCCCACTCCTCCCGCAGCGCCTGCGGGGCGGCGACGAGCCGTTCCAGTACGGCGATGCTGGTCGCGGAGTGGAGGAGCGAATAGCGGCCGTGCACCGTGGTGGCGCTGTCCGGTCCGAACGCCGCGAACAGCTGCTGGAGCCGGCTGCGGTGGACCGTGGCGAACTCAGTCAGCCGTCCGGCGTACCCGGCCCGCTGCCGGGGGGCCATCGTCCCCAGGACGGCGACGAGTACCTCTTCGGTCACCTCCGGATCCAGCTCCGACACCGCGGAGAACGACAGGTACAGGGGGGTGAGCGCGACCTTGGCCCGCTCCACTTCCATCCGGCGGGCCCGAGGGTACTCACCGGCCGTGGCCTGGTCCCCGTCCGGCCCCACGACCCGTGCCAGGGTCCGCTCGGCCACGGCTCCGAGCTCCTCCAGCAGGGCTTCGGCGCCGTCCAGCCAGCCCGACCGGTACTCCTCGCCCTTGTCCCCCGGACCGCTCCGCACGGTACCGTTCAGTTCCGCGTGCGCGAGGGCCAGGGCGCCGGCTTCAACGAGCCCGATCAGTTGGCGCGCGTCATCGGAAGGGACCCCCGTCCGCGCGAGGAGCTGCAGCAGCGTCGTCCTCGCGTTGTCGACACTGACCTCGTCCGGCCACTGCCGTCCCTCGTGAGCCGCGCCCATCAGTTCCTCCTCATCACTCGGTAGTGAAGTGTGTACAAGGAGATCGTTCCCTGCAACGTTCCAACGCCCGCGAGGCCGGCTGAGCTCCCCGGCCGGCCGCCTGCGTGGCCCGGCTGCCGGCCAGTACGAGGGTGATGATCATGCGGGGCCGGGCTCCACCTCCTTGCCCGCAGACTGGAGATCCGTCTGGGGGTGCTTGTTCAGCGGCGTATCTGGCTGACGATCGTCGGGTCGGTGATCTCCGTGTCCCTGGCGAGCATCAGCGCCTTGCTGAGCACGACGGCCAAGGTGCGGTCGCCCTCGAAGGGCACATAGCCGGTCTGTGCGGCGGTCCCTGTGGCCGGCTTGGGGACGATGCAGAGATACTCGTCGTTCGGCGTCATCAGGATGTTGCCCGAGCCGAGATGGATCTTGTACGTCCGTAGGTCGCCCTTGACGTGCAGGAAGCGGCCCTCGATCGTGCACCGCCCGGCGATCGCGAGCCGCGGCACCAGGCGTTCGAGAAGGACGCGGCGGGTTTCGGCGCTCTGGTCCAGCTCGCCGAAGCCGTACGACGTCCAGTACTCGCGGAACCGGCCGCCGGGCCCGCCGTCCTGCCATGTCGGATCGTTGCCGACGCTGGCCACGCCGACGAACAGGTCCACGTCCCGCAGAACTTCGGAGAGGACGAGCGGCGGGATCTCGGTGAGCGGGAGCGGCTCGACCGGCTCCGCTCCGTCGGGCAGCCGCATGCGGTACTCGCCGCCGTAGCAGTGCGCCGAGTTCTCCGGTGCGCCGATCGGATAGAAGCGCACCTGGTCGGTGCGGAGCCGTAGGTAGCTGCCCGACTCGGTGGTGTCGACGCCGTAGTCCTCGCCCTCGCCCTCGATCCAGTACTCGGCGCGCAGGCCCCACTGCGGGAGTTCACGGGTGGCGGGTGGCGCCTCGTCGTCGACGCAGAGTCGCAGCTTGTTGCGCCAGCCGCGGACCGCGGCGAGGGAGTGGAACTGGTGCTGGCGGACGATGTGCGCCGCGAATCGGTTCGAGTACGTGCCCGTCGTCCGCTCGGCGTCGGTCAGCAGGTACACCTCGCGGTGGGCCTGTTTGAAGGGCTGGGTGATCGCGTGCCGTTCCAGCCAGTCCCGCCAGGCGACCACTTCGGCGGGCTCGCGGCCGACGGGGTGCCAGAGGGTGACCTCCGTGCCGTGCTCGACCGTGTCGTCGGTGAGGGTGCGCAGGGCGCCGTCGGCGAAGCCGACCGGGGTGCCGTCGACCGTCCACAGCAGGCGGCGGGCGAGGGTACCCACGAGGGGGTGGTCGAGGTAGCGGTCGCGCCAGGCGGCGTAGGACCACGTGCGGCGGGCGAGGAACTGCCGGTCCAGACGCTCGGTCTGGGCTCCGAGCATCTTGTCGATGTCCTTGACGGCGGCCTTGAGTTCCTTCAGCTCATCGGGGTGGTCCCGCCGGACCGCGGCGGGGACGGACTTGATCTCCTTTCCGGTGGCGGAGCGCCAGCGCAGGACGGCTTTGGCGCCCTCGATCTCCAGCAGGGCGGTGTTGTCGCCGAGCTGTGTCGCGCAGCGGCCGACCTCGGTCAGTCCGTAGGCGGGGACGGCCAGTTCCTCGATCTCCTCCCGGCTGAGGCCGAGGGCTGCGGCGCGGGTGTCGAGGGCGGTGTTGAGCAGCTTGAGGGTGCCCTTGTAGGTGGTGCGGGTGGCGAGCCGGGCCAGCTCGGCGAGTGCCGCCTCGCTGTCGATACGGGCGAGGGCCGTGACCCCTGCGTTGGCGACCTTGGGGTTCACGGGCCCGAGGCCGGGGACCTTCTTCAGGGAGGTCTCGACGAGCGCGCCGAGGGCGCGGGCCGTGTCCGGGTGGGCGGGCAGCAGGGCGAGGATCCAGGTGAGGCCGCGCAGGGCGTCGGCGTTGTACGGGTCGAAGACGAGGTTGGCGTCGGGTCCGTACCGCACGGTGGTGAACGCGAAGGTGCGGGGGCGGCCGACGAGCGGGAGCCAGCCGAGCACCGCCGCACGTACGGCGTCGGTGCCGAGGGTCTCGATGAGGGTGAGCGCGGCCTTGTTCCACTTGGCCGTCGGCTTGGCCGACGTCGCGGTCGCGGCGTGGGCGAGCAAGGCCGGCCAGGGTTCCTCGGCGGCCTCCTTCATGGCCTGCTCGGCCCACGCCTCTCCCACGTTCAGCACGGGCTCCGTCAGCCTCTTGGCCAAGGCTTCCATCTCCGGCCGGCGGTACGCCTCCAGAGCGGACCGCCGCAGGAACGCCACGACGGGCGCCGACAAGGGCCGGCCGGCGGCCAGTTCGTGCTCGGCGGCGAACCGCGCGTCGCCGTCCGACCAGGTGGAAACCGCCGTGCCGAGCTTGTCGAGCTCGGCGGTCCGCTCGGCCGCGAGCGGATCACCGGGCAGGTCCGCACCCACGGCTTGCAGGAGCCGCAGCACCCTCACCTGCGGGCGCTCATCGGGGCTGAGCTGGGCGTACAACCGGCCGAACTCTCCCGCGACGTCCGCGCGCACGGCGGGATCGAGGCCCTCCAGCAGCTCGACCATCTGGATCCACACATCCCCCCTGAAGGTCGTCCGGGCCGTCGCCACGCACAGCGCCTCGAACGCGAGCGGGCCGGCCTCGCGCGCAGCCGCGTAGCCCTGCATCTTGCCCAGCTTGCTCAGCACGTCCACGGTCAGCCACCCACCAGCGGCACGAGCTTGAGGAACGTGATCTCGACGCCGAGCGGCAGCTCTATCTCCTCGTCCGGGTCCGTGACCTGACGGTCCCCGACGAGCACCAGGAAGCCGTTCCCCGCGAACGCGGCCAGCGCGCGCTCCGCATGGGCCTCCGGGTCGATGCGGCGCGGGGTGCGCAGCGCGTACCCGTTCAGCACGCGCTCCGTGTCCTGCGGCTGCACGAGGCCCTGGAAGATGTGCGGTTCCGCGCGTGCGTTGAACTCCGCGACCTCCTGGAAGACCCGCCGCCGGATCAACTCACGCACCGTGAGTTGCTCCTCGGCGATCTCAAGTCCGAAGGCTGCGCCCCTGTTCCCTGCTGTCGTCTCGTCGACAAACATCACCGTTCCCATGTCGATGACGCTACGGGGTGCCACTGACAACGGCCCCTGGCGGCACGATGAGAGCCTCTGCCGCAGGGCCCGGCCACGCGCCGACCCGAGACGGGATACCTCCGCCTCGGACTGACCGCACCGGCGGGCGGCTCCCCGACCCAGCCCCCTGGCCGTGCCCTACCGGCCTTGCGTGCCGGCCGCTTGGGGCGCGCGGGCGTCCGCCGCCTTCTGGGCGCGCGGGCGGTAGCGGGAGACCGCCACACCGGCCAGGCACAGGAGGCCGCCCAGGAGGGTCAGCCAGGCCGGGACCTCGCCCAGGAGGATCCAGCTCAGCAGGACGACGATGGCCGGTACGGCGTAGGTCGTCGCGCCGAGCTTCCCGGCCGGCATCCGTGCGAGGGCGTAGGTCCAGGTGGTGAAGGCGAGGGCGGTCGGTACCACGCCCAGGTAGACCATGTTCAGGGTCGCGGAGAGCGGGGCCCTCGGGAGTTCGGCCACCAGCTGCCCGGTGAACGGCAGGCAGGCCACGGTCCCGATGAGGCAGCTGTACGTGGTGATCTGCAGCGGTGTCCCGAACGAGAGCGCGGGCTTCTGCGCGATGACGCCGGTCGCGTACGCCACCGCCGCGAGCAGGCACAGCGCCACCCCGAGTACCGAGGTCGAGCCGTGGCCGCCGGATGACATCGACAGGCCGACGACCACCGCGCCCGCGAAGGAGACCGCCATGCCCGTCAGCAGTCGCGGCGGCAGGGCCTCGCCGAGGAGGCGTGCGGCGAGGAGGGCCATCAGGATCGGCCCGGTGTTAACGAGCAGGGACGCGGTGCCCGCGTCGACGAGGCGTTCGCCCCAGTTCAACGCGACCGTGTAGCCGCCGAACCACACGAGTCCGGACAGGAGGATGCCGCGCCGCGCGCCGCGCGGTGGCAGGCCCTCGCGGCGCAGGAGGAGGAGGGTCACGAGTGCCAGCGATGCGGCGAGGAGCCTGCCGAGGGCGAGTGCGCCCGGCGAGTAGGCGGCTCCGGCGCTGCGGATGGAGACGAAGGCGGACGCCCAGGCGAACACCGTGCAGCAGACGGCGGCGACGGTGAGGAAGGCGGGCGGAAGGGCACGCGGGTGGGTCTTCATGTCTCCCGACCCTACACCTCAACACTTCGGTGTTCACCGAAATATTTATGCCGCAACTTCGCGCGCCCTCAGGGGCCGCCGCGGGGCCGGCTAGCTCCATGCCTGCGGGGTGAGCGCCAGCAGTTCACCGAAGGCCTCCTCCCCCGCCCCCGTCACCAGCAGGCCCCGTCCGCCGCCCTCGGGGCGCACCACCCATCCCCGGTCCAGGGCCCGCGCGCACAGCCTGGCCCCCACCAGGCCGCCCAGGTGGCGGCGGCGTTCGGTCCAGTCCAGACAGGAGCTCACCAGGGGCCTTCGCCCCGCCCCCGCCACGTCGACTCCCGCCCGGCGGCACCAGTCGAGTCCGGCCTCGGTCAGCGCGAAGACGGCCTCCGTGCGCAGCAGGCCCCGGTGTTCCATCGCGTCCGTCACCGCCATGCCGAGGCGACCCGCGAAGTGGTCGTAGCAGGTGCGGGCCCGGGCCAGCGGGTCGGGCGCGGCGACCACCGGCACGGCGTGCGCCGCGTCCCTGCCCGGGACGGCGTAGGAGGCCAGCTCGTCCACCAGGCGGGCCGTGGCGGCGTCGGCGATGCGCACGTAGCTGTGCCGCCCCTGTCGCTCCGTCACGCAGATCCCCGCCTCCAGGAGCCGGGTCAGGTGCCCGCTGACGGTGGAGGGGGCGACCCCGGTGATCCGGGCCAGCTCGCCCGCGGTCCAGGCACGCCCCTCCAGCAGGGTCATGCAGATGGCGGCCCGGGTCTCGTCCGCCAGGGCCGCGGCGAGAGAGGCGAGGCGCGCGGCGGGGGCGGGAGAGTCTGCCGTTCCGGAAGCAGGTACGTGGTCCATGACTCCAGAGTGCCTCATCATTTCGGCATTTGCCGAATGATTGGGGAGAGTCCATTGCGGCAGGCGCCCGGTGCTACTTTGGGCGGGATCGCGGGAGGGGTTGGTAGGCCGGTGGAGCTTGACCTGCGGCGTGCGGCCGTGACGGCGCTGGGTGAACTCGCGCGAAGCGAGGACTGGCGTGACCGGGCGGACGCCGGTCACGGACTCGCGGGGTTCGCCGAGATGCCGGAGGCCCTCGGGCCGCTGCGTGAACTCGTGCTCGACCGAGGCGATACCTTCGTCACCCGTCACACCGCCCAGGCCCTGCTCCGGCGACGGGACAGGGCTGGGCTGTCGGCCGTCGCGGCCGCGCTGGCCGTGGCCGACCCGAATCACGGCGACTGGATCGACACGGCGGTGGCCGACGTGTTCGGCTTCCCCTTCGCCGAGCTGGACGAGGCGCTGCGGCTCTGCGAGGAATTGACGCGGGACACCGACGACGGCACGGCCCTGGGAGCCCGTCGGCTGTACGAGGCCCTGGCGGAGATCGGGCCTGACCCCTTGCCTCCCTTGTCGCGCCCGTAGCGGAGGCGTGCGGTCGCCGCGCAGATCGCCCGAGTTGGCTTGCGGAGGCGGGTGGCCCCGCTGCGGCGGGCGCGTAGGGGTGGTCTCCCTGGCCGCGGCCTGACCTGGCACGATCACCTCCACAGCACGAAGAGCCCGGAGCGCCACATGAGATACCTCGTCTACCTCGCCGTTCCCATAGGTCTGGCGGCACTCCTTCTCGCCGCTTCCGGCATCGCCACGCTCACCCGAGGCTGGCTGCTCCCCCGTCAGCGCCGGCACATCGTCCGCCCCCGGCTGTTCGGATGGGCTCAGCTGATCATGGCCGCTTCCCTCGGCGTCCAGCTCCTCGGCCTGCCGGCCGTCGACGCCGCCTACCGCCCGGCCGTGAATCTGCCGGGCACCGTGGTCCTCCTCTTCTCCCTGGTCCTGGTCACGCGGGCGCAGCGGCCTTCGCCCGCCCGCCACACCGGCTGATCAGGCGCCGTCTGCGCCGGCCTTTCTGTGGGCTTCCGACGACTGCGGTCGGGACCGGGAGACGGCGAGGAGGCGGGCTCAACTCCGGGTCAGCAGGTGCAGGGCGCGGTGTTCGGCGCCGGCCTGGTGGGCGCCCGCGCCGAGCAGGCCCTGCTCCTGTGCCTGGCGCAGCGCCGCGTCGAGTTCGCCGCAGCGCTCGCACCCGGGGACCCAGCCGGGGATGAGATGCGGGTGCCGGTTGGCCAGGTGCCGGGCGAGACCGGTCTCCCGCCGGGCCCTGTCAGCACCTGATCCCGTGCGCGAATCCGGTCGCGCCGTACCCGCCCGTGTCCACAGCAGGGACGAGCACTCCGGGCACGATTCCGGGAGAAGGTTCATGGCACGCACGGTAACCTCCACCGACCCCTGGCACCCTCCGAGCGGATCGGATGCCGTACCAGCCTCGGCCAGGGGAAGGACAGCCGCTCAGCAGCACGCCGGGGCACACCCCCAGACGGTCCAGTCCCTCCCTTCCGGCCGTCGAGGTCGAGGCCGACAGCAAGATCGAGGTCGTACGGCACAACATGCCGCGTTCAGCTCGATCGGCGGTTCGGCCTTCCCCTCCTCCTTGCTCGCGCAGGACCTGTCGGCGGTCGCCGCCCGGCTGGAGCGGCGGCCGGCCCGGGAGGCGGCAGCGCTGCAGCTGGGCCGGGGCGGTCTGGCCCCATCGGCCGGTCCGGTGGCGGCCTTGGGCGCATAGAGTCGATGACGTTCATGTGATCAACGACGCCCTGGTCCGGGGGCACGGAGGAACCGTCGATGCAGCACTTCGAGTCCCCGCACGCCGCGCGTCTGGCCGTCTACGGGACCGTGGCCACCCGGCTGTCCCTGCTGAGTGACCGGCGACTCGGCGAACTCGTGGCGTCCGCTCGCCCAGTCGCTTCCGGCATCGGTGGACGGTCCGCGGAACTGGACATCGACGGGATACGGGTCTTCGTCAAGAGGGTGCCGTTGACGGACGTCGAGGCCCAGCCGGAGAACGTCCGGTCCACGGCGAACGTCTTCGGGCTGCCGATGTTCTACCAGTACGGCGTGGGCTCGGCCGGGTTCGGTGCCTGGCGGGAGCTGGCCGTGCACACCATGACCACCAACTGGGTCCTGGGGCGGGAGTACGAGGGCTTTCCCCTGATGTACCACTGGCGTGTCCTGCCCGACTCCCCTCCCGACGGCTTCGTCGACGAGTTCGGGGGCATCGACGGAGCGGTCGCCCACTGGGAGGGCTCCGACGCCGTACGCGAGCGGCTGGAGGCCATCGGCCGGTCCTCCCGCAGCCTGGTGCTGTTCCTGGAGCACGTGCCGCAGACGCTCGGTGCGTGGCTGCACGAGCGTCGGGAGGATGCGGCGCCAGACGGTGCCGGCTCTCCCTATGTGTGGGCGGAGGACGCCTTGGCGCGGGGTGCGGCGTTCATGAGCTCTCGCGGGCTCGTGCACTTCGACGCCCACTTCCGCAACCTCCTGACCGACGGCCGGCTGATCTACTTCGCGGACTTCGGACTCGCCCTGAGCTCGGGTTTCGAGCTCTCAGCGGCTGAGGAGCAGTTCCTTGCGGAACATCTCGCGTACGACCACCACTACACCGCAAGCCATCTGATCCGTCATCACCTCGTCGACCGACTGCGGGGCGACATGACGACAGGGGTGTTCCTGCAGGAGTGGATCGCAGGCCGAAGGCCTGATGGTGTACTTCCGGAGATTGCGGCGATCATCGAGCGGCATGCCCGAACCACCGTCGTCCTGGACGGCTTTCACCGCCGGTTGCTTGGAGAGAGCAAGCGGACACCCTTCCCGGCCGCCGAGCTCGGCCGCGTCGCGGCCATGGCCCAGACGGAGTAGCCCGAGCTCGACGCACCTCAGCCCGCCGGTGGGCAGGCGGATGCAACCAGTACCGGGGGCGCCAGGGTGGCGGGCGTCAGGGAAGAGGCTGCGGACGCCGCCGACCGCACGGGTCAGGCGGCTCGGCAGAGTGCCGTCGGGTCGCCGGGGGTTGCGGCGCGGGGAACGGTCGTGGGTACGGGGCGGTCAGTGCGGGTGGCTGCCAGGGCCTCTTGCGAGCGGGGACGCGTCGCGAAGACGACAAGGCGCAGGACCGCGAACCGTGCGACCCCGGCGAGTGCGGAGGCGGTGAGGTAGACGACCTGTTCGAGGGCCACGCCGGGTGTCGCGACCAGATGGTGGAGTATCAGCATCGCCACGCTCGTGACGGCGTATGCGGCGGCTGCGGAGCCGGCCGACTGCATGTGCTGGCGCCAGGTCGCGCGGCCGCCCGCGCCGAACGTGAAGCGGGCGTGCAGTTCGGTGGCCAGGAGCGTGGAAGCCGTGGTGATGACGGCGTTGGCCAGGACCCAGGGCATCCAGGAGGCGAGGGCCACCACGGCGAAGCTGGAGGCGAGCCCCACTCCGCCACCACAGAACACGAAGCGGGCGAACGAGGCGAAGGCGCCGGGCGCCTCCTGCTTCCGGCTCAGTGCCACTACCTCCATGACCCACCCCTTTGAACGTGCCCTCTGCGGAACGCACACCCGCCTGACTTGGCAGTGCCTGCGAGCGTGGTTTCTTACAACAGAAACGCTACGTTGCGTTCATGGATGCAGCAACACGAGGATTGCCTTGATTCGGCATCATGGCTGGTCAAAGCCCTGGAATCGTTGCATTGGGGCGAAATAAAATGCAACGACTGGTCGTGAGTTCGTTGCAACAGGCTGACGGTGAATGCGACTGTGGCGAGCAGCAGGTCGCCCTCGTAGAAGTAGGCGTCGAGCAGAGGCTCCTCCAGCAGCAAGCGCACCGCGAGTGGAAGGACGTACGGCAGCGCCACCTGCTGCGAGATGAGTGTCCGCAGATCCGCCGGGCCGAGTTGGCCCAGGGGAAGACGCCGCAACTCATGGACCTTGCGGACCAATTGGGTCGCATCGGAGCCGGGAGGCGCCCAGCGAGGTGGGTCCAGCTCGTCGAGCGTGCGGAGAAGGTCATCCCAGCCCGGGCGGTGTTCTCACCGCGCCCGATGGCGGAACCGGTCAGCCCGGCCGCCCGTCATCCCGCATGGGGGATGTCACAGAGACAACACCCCTTGCGCTCTTCACCATCGAGGTCCGAGGAGATCCATGGTCGACACCGTCAACTCACTGGCCGCCCGTCTTCACGAGGTGCTGGTGGAGCTCATGACCAAGGGGCCCGCCGTGGCGGGAACCAGAGGCCTCCATGACGTCGTCGCGCGTGCCACGGCGCTCGGCCCCGACGGTGCGTGGCTCGCCGCTGCGGGCCGCGCTAACCTCGCGGGGCTGGCGTGCATGCAGGGGCAGGCGGAACTGGCCATCCTCCACCTTGAGGCCGCGGTGGCGGGCGGCTTCAACGACTGCGTGGAGCTCCACACGGCCCCCATGCTCCCGCTGCACCAGGACCCGCGCTTCCAGGCCCTGTACCAGCGGATGCGCATCACCCAGGCCGACCTCGACGAGTTCTTCTGGCTGCACCGGGAGATACAGATCATGATCGGGGACGCCCAGAGGGCGAGCATCGACAACATAAGCCGTTACGACACCGGGGTGTCACTGCTTCCTCAGGCCCCCTTGCCGACCCGTGAACCGAACACCCTCGGCGTCCTGATCACCCGCATCGACCTCGCCGCGACCCAGACCGCGCTCCAGCAGATCGCCGTGAAGGCGGACCTCCAGCGCAGTGCCGGCAACAACAGCCTCAGCCTGATCGACGACTCGTGGGACTACTCGCGCGCCAGGCGCGACGCCTGGCGCGCCGACGAGGTGGAATCGCACCGCCTGCAGGCCGGTGCGGCCCGGGCCTTCGTCGAACGCCCCGGCGCCGGCACCGTGCTCGTCCCCTGCCCGCCGCTGGGCTCGATCACCCACCCGGGGTAGGGAGGAGCAGGAGGACCAGTGCGGCCAGGAGTACGCACACTCCCGCCATCCCGGCCCAGAGCGCCGCGACGCCCGCGTGCTCCAGCATCTGGGTGCCGAGCACGGGGGCGACGACGGTGGCGACGCCCCAGCTGACGCCGTAGGCCGCGAGGTAGCGGCCGGCCGCCCCGGCCGGAGACAGGTCCGCGACGACCGCGAACACCCGCCCCATGACCAGGACATCGCCGAGCGCGCACACCACCGTCGCCAGTGCGTAGCTCATCAGACCGCCCGCCGCCGCATAGCCGGCCAGCCCCGCGGCCAGCAGCAGGCAGCCCGCCGCCAACGACGCCGGCGCGGACAGCGTCGCCGCCCTGCGCAGTCGCAGCAGTGGCTGGGCGGCGACCGCCGCGACCGCCTCGACGGCGAACAGCAGCCCCGCGTCGGCGGGCTGCAGCCCCCGCCCTTCAAGGGACAGCGGCAGCGACATGACGACCTGCATGCGCACCAGCGCGTACGCGGTGCCGAAGGCGAGCATGGCCAGCAGCGCCGGATCCCGCCAGGGGCCACCGGCCTCCCCGCCGCGCGGCGTTCGCACCGGACGGTCCGCGGGCAGCGCCGCCCCCACGACGGCCGCGCACAGCGCGCAGGTCACCGCGTCGGCGACGAACAGCCACCGCAGGTCCCACCGCCCCAGCACCGACGCCAGGAGGCCCGCCCCCAGACCGCCCACGGCCAGAGCGACGTTGAGCAGGCTGTAGGCCCGGACCCGCGACGGCGGCGGGACCGCGTCCGCGATCATCGCCTGGCTGGGCGGTTCGTACAGCTCGAAGGCGAGCCCCAGCAGGACGGCGCAGACCGTCACGGCCGCCAGGCTCCCGGACGCCGCGATGCCCAGCTGGGCCAGGGCGCATCCGCCGAGGCCGAGCATGATGGTGTGCCGTCGGCCGAGCCGGTCCGCCAGCAGTCCGCCGATCAGCCGTGACGGGATCGTCGCCAGGCCGAACGCAGCCGCCACCAGCCCCGCCGTCGCGGCGCCCGCCCCGAAGTCGGTGCTGATCAGCACCGTGAGGAACGACATCGAGAAGGCGCCCAGGCGGTTGAAGGCACGGGCGATGACGAGCAGCCAGACGGTGCGCGGCAGACGTGGCGTGGACCGGTACACGGGCTCTTCCTCTCCCCTGCGTGACTGTCGTTACGGATAATGCCAGTAACATGCGCAGGACTCTAGGTACGGGAAGGTGACCGGTCAAGTGCTATTCGACAGTCACGTCATACTGCGGCTCGACGAAGCCGCTGCTCTCGTCAACGCCCTGACGGGTGGTGAGGCCCGCGGCAGGGCCTATGAGGCTCCGACGGGCGACCGGCTCCCCGAGGTGATCGCCACGGCCCTGCCGTTCGTGCGGCCGGGCGGGGCCGACTCCGCCCAGGCCGTGTACCTGGCCCGCACGGCACAGCAGCTGCGCCTCGCTTTCGCAGCGGTGGCCTCCGGCCGCCTCGACGACGCGGTGGACACGGTCAACGCCCTGCTGCTGGCCACCGGCGCCCGCCCCCACCTCCACCGGAACCCGGGTGAACCCGTCAGGCTGCACTTCCACGGGGCGGAGGACTCCCCCGCCGCGAGCGCCGCCGCCAGCTGCGCCACAGGGCTGGCCCTCGCCCTGGGGAGCGACCTGTCCGGCCGCCTCGGCGTCTGCCAGGCCGCCCGCTGCGACCGCGTCTACGTCGACACGTCCCGCAACGCGGGCCGTCAGTTCTGCTCGACCGCATGCCAGAGCCGCACGAAGGCGGCGGCGTTCCGGGCCCGGCGGGGAGCGGGGTCCTGAGGCGTCGCGGACCCTGCGGGCCCCGTCACCGGGCGCGGTGCGGCGCCACCGGTATCCTTCCCCTCGCCGGAACCAGGGCGCGACGAGCCGGCCACACCTCTCCCGCTCGTTCCCCAGGAGGACGTTCATGTTCAAGGTCAACGAATACTTCGACGGCGCGGTCAAGTCGATCGCCTTCACCCAGGAGCAGGGCCCGGCGACCATCGGCGTCATGGCTCCCGGCTCGTACGAGTTCGGCACGGCCGCACCGGAGATCATGCACGTGGTCAGCGGCGCCCTGACGGTCATGCTTCCCGGCGCCGACGCGTGGGAGGTCTTCTCCGCCGGCAGCCGGTTCCAGGTCCCGGGCGACAGCAAGTTCCAGCTCAAGGTCTCGGTCGAGACCGCCTACCTCTGCGAATACCGCTGACCCTCGGGCGGGCCCGCGCCGGCGGTCGCGCGGGCCCGCCGCCTCGGCTGTGAAAATCGTTGTCCCTGTGCCGGAGCACGGTGGTAGACAGCCCGAGTGAAAAACAATCTTGCCTTCTCCGACCTGCTCCGACTGATCGACGAGCGGTCGGCCGCCTTCCGTTCCGTGGTCGCGTCCGCGCCCGGCCTCGACATGCGGGTGCCCAGCTGCCCCGAGTGGACGCTGTTCGATCTGGTGCAGCACCTGGGCGGCGGGGACCGGTTCTGGGCCGCGATCGTGGGCTCTGGACCTGCCGCCGCACCCCCGGCGGAGGCCGTGGCGGCACGGGCCGCCCTGGTCCCGCCACGAGAACGCGAGGCCCTGCTGGCCTGGTTGGACGAGTCGACGCTGTCGCTGCTGGACGCGCTGCGCGAGGCGGGCCCGGAGCGCGGATGCTGGACCTGGTGGGGGTCGTCGCAGTCGCCGCAGGACTCCGGCGGCGTCGCCCGGCACCGGGTCCAGGAGACCGCGGTGCACACCTACGACGCCCAGCTCGCCCTGGGTGACCCGAGGCCACTGCCGGACGGGCTGGCGGTCGATGGCTTCGACGAGTTCCTGTCCACCTGCATCGCGACGCCCTGCGCCTGGCCGCACGAACCCGCCGTCTTCGACTTCCACGCCGCCGAGGGCCACTCCTGGCGCCTCACGATCGACGGGGCCGGTGCACGGCCCACCCGTCTGCCCGCCGCCGCTGCGGGCGAGGGGCCGGACACCGCCGACGTCACCGTCCGGGGCACGGCCGGTGAATTCGTCCTCTTCATGTACGACCGCATCAAGGCGGACTCCATGCAGATCGACGGAGACGCAGGACTGTTCGACCTTCTCCGCGCCTGGGAGCCGGAGGAGTAGGCCGGTCCGGCGGAGCGTTGCGACGGCTTCCGGCCGGGCCCGCTTGCGGACCGCCGGCCGACGGCCGTCGGGTCAGGGTGCGCGCCAGAGGTTGGCGAAGGCCGCGTTCTCGATGGAGCGCCTCTGGCGTACGGCCTCCAGTTCCATGACCGCGTCGTGGACGACGGCCAGGACGGTGGTGACCGCTTCGTCGCCGGGGTCCGACTCGGGCTCCTCCCCGGGCCGTTCGTCATCGAGACCCACGGCCGAGGCGAGGGCGGCGAGGACAGGTTCCTTCCGTTCCCGGCGGTCGAGGGCACGTCGGCGGTCGGGGGTGTCGACCGTCTCCATGCGGTCGGCCCCGAAGGGCGAGCGGCTGCCGCGCGTGCGGATCAGCTGCCCGTCCTCCTCCAGGGAGGTCAGGTAGGCGGTGGAGAGGTCCTGGCCTCGCCGCCACAGCCAGTCCTCGACCCGCTCGTGGGGCATGTCGTGGATGAGGGCCGACGCCGCCTCGGCCAGGAGGCGATCAGCGGGATCCGGGGGCCCGCCCGGCACGATGCGGTCGCCGTCCAGAGTGACGGCGCCGGCCGCCAACAGATCGATCAGCTCCGCTCCCGCGAGGGCGAGCGACAGATCGCCCTGCCCCACGGGTCGCTCCACCTTCGAGTCCATCACGATGACGAACAGGTCCTTCGCGGTGCTCATGCAGGGCTCCCCTCACAGACATCAACGATGGTAGGCGCAGCCGACCGCCCGGGGCGATGTGCCGAACGGGGTACGGCGAGCCCGGTGCAAAGCGGAATCCCTATGGAGGGTGCTGCCGCTCGGAGCGGCCACCGCGATCTCACCCGCCAGGTCATGCGCAGGACAAGATTATTTGACGCTTGATGTCGAACGTTTTACCTGATTGCGCAAGACGCCCCCGAGCGCCGAGTGCCGAGCAAGTCCCGTCCTGAATCTGCCATTTCGGCCGACCTGATCTGATTCATACCACCCGGAGGTGTCCGCTCAGCGGACGCGATACAGCGAAATCCGGACGTGTTTCGGCCAATAGCTGACGTGTCCATGGCGATCACGGCGATCGCTGGCAACCTCTCCCCATCCCCAACACGATCAAGCTCCGCACGCTCAGCCCGGGCGGCCCGATTCCGGCTGCCCGGTTCCACCCCCCACGCTCAAAAGGAGTCCGCGTGAAGTCCACGCACCGGCGGAATGCCTCCGCCACCGGCGCCCTGCTCGCCGCCGCAGCTCTGATCACCGTAGGAGTCCAGGCGGGCAACGCCAGCGCGCAGCCCGGCGATTCCGCGAACGCGGCCGCCCCCCAGGGCCAGCCGGTCCGCAACCCGGGCGCGCTGCCCGCGCAGCTCTCGCCGTCCCAGCGCGCCGAGCTCATAGCCAAGGCCCAGAGCACCACGGCGGCCACCGCCAAGGAGCTGGGCCTCAGCGCTCAGGAGAAGCTCCTCGTCCACGATGTGGTCAAGGACCAGGACGGTACCACCCACACCCGTTACGAGCGCACGTACGAGGGACTCCCCGTCCTCGGCGGCGACCTGGTCGTCAACCGCACCGCCGCCGACCGCACGCAGAGCGTGAGCAAGGCGTCCCCCGCCCAGCTGCAGGGCGTCTCCACCTCCGCCCCGGCCGACGCTCCGGCTGCCGCCTCCGTGAAGGCCCTCGACGCCGCGAAGGCGGCCGGTTCCAAGGCCGACAAGGCCGACGCCGCGCCCCGCAAGGTCGTGTGGATGGCGCAGGGCGTGCCGACCCTGGCCTACGAGACCGTCGTCGGCGGCCTCCAGGACGACGGCACCCCCAACAAGCTCCACGTCGTCACCGATGCCAAGACGGGCGCCAAGCTCCACCAGTGGCAGGCCGTCGAGACCGGTGTCGGCAACACCCACTACAGCGGCCAGGTCACCCTCGGCACGTCGTCCTCCGGTTCGAGCTTCACGCTGAACGACGCGGGCCGCGGCGGACACAAGACGTACAACCTGAACCGCGGTACCTCCGGCACGGGCTCGCTCTTCACCCAGTCCACCGACACCTGGGGCAACGGGGCCAACTCCAACCTCGCCACCGCGGGCGCCGACGCCGCCTACGGCGCCGGGGTCACCTGGGACTTCTACAAGAACGTCCTCGGCCGCTCCGGGATCCGCGGCGACGGCGTCGCCGCCTACTCCCGGGTCCACTACGGCAACGGGTACGTCAACGCGTTCTGGGACGACGACTGCTTCTGCATGACGTACGGCGACGGAACGGCCAACAACGACCCGCTGACCTCGCTCGACGTCGCCGGTCACGAGATGACGCACGGCGTCACCTCCGCCACCGCCGGCCTCAACTACAGCAACGAGTCGGGCGGCCTGAACGAGGCGACCTCCGACATCATGGGCACGTCCGTCGAGTTCTACGCGAACAACCCCAACGTGCGCGGAAACTACCTCATCGGCGAGCAGATCAACATCAACGGCGACGGCACCCCGCTGCGCTACATGGACAAGCCGAGCAAGGACGGCGGATCCAAGGACTCCTGGTACTCCGGCATCGGCAACCTCGACGTCCACTACTCCTCGGGCCCCGCCAACCACTGGTTCTACCTGGCCTCCGAGGGCTCCGGCGCCAAGACGATCAACGGCGTGAACTACGACTCGCCGACCTCCGACGGGCTGCCCGTCACCGGCATCGGCCGGGACAAGGCACAGCTCATCTGGTACAAGGCCCTCACCACCAAGTTCAACTCCAGCACGAACTACGCGGGGGCCCGTGAGGGCACGATCGCCGCGGCGACCGAGCTGTACGGGGCCGGCAGCCCCGAGGTCAACAACATCACCGACGCCTGGGCCGCCGTCAACGTGGGCGCCCGTTCCAACGGCAGCGTCCCCACCCCGGGCAAGGTCTTCGAGAGCACGGCCCAGGTGGCCATCCCGGACTCCCCCGGCCCGGCGGTCACCTCGTCGGCCACCGTCAGCGGGATCACCGGGAACGCGCCGAGCACCCTCAAGGTCGGCGTGAAGATCACCCACACCTACATCGGTGACCTCCAGATCGACCTCGTGGCCCCGAACGGGACCACGTTCCGCCTGCAGAACTCCTCGTCGGACTCGACGGCGAACCTGGACAAGACCTACACGGTGAACGCCTCGGCCGTGGCGGCCAACGGCACCTGGAAGCTGAAGGTCCAGGACAAGGCCTCCGCCGACGTCGGCACGATCACCGACTTCAAGCTCACCTTCTGACCAGCTGACCAGCTGACCAGCTGACCAGCTGACCAGCTGACCAGCTGACCGCACCATGACCTGAACACAGGTGCCCGGAGCCTCGGAGGCTCCGGGCACCTGTGCGTTAGCCCTGAGGGGCTCGCAGGACGTAGCGGACGGTGTCGTCGTCGGTGGGGCCGGTGCGCTCGAAGCCCGTCCGTCCGACCACTCCGTGGGAGGGGGCGTTGTCCGCGTCGACCGAGGCGTGCAGCGTGGTCAGGCCGGGCTGGCGGAAGGCCCAGGCGACAAGGCCGTTCAGCGCGTCGGTGGCGTAGCCGTTGCCGCGGGCCGACGGTACGAGGTCGTAGCCGATCTCCGCGTTCCCGTCGGCGTCGGGGGCGCCGTGGAAGCCGATCCCGCCGATCGCGCGCCGGTCGTCCGTCCGGACGATGGCGTACGGGCCCCAGCCCGGGCGGTACGTGCCCTGTTCCTTGGCCTTGAGCACCATCCCGGAGGCGACCCGGGTACCCTCGCCGGGGCCGTCCCCCGCCCAGGCGAATCCTCCGGTGCCGCCCGCGTGGAGATCGGCGGCGACCTGCGGGGAGATCTCGCAGAGGACGACACGTCCGGCCGCGATGGGATCGGCGTACCAGCGCCAGACCGGCCGGCGGGGCAGGTTCCCGAGTGCGGCCCGGCCGGTCACCCACAGGAGGGCCGGCCACGGAGCGGCGCCGGCGCGCTGCGCCTGCGGGAAGAGCCGGTCGAGGACCTGCTCGCACAGGTCCGGTTCGGGCTCCCAGTCGCGGACGCCGAGACCGTTCAGGATGTCGTGGGTGTGCAACAGGGTCTCGACGACGCCCATGGCCGCGAAACCGTCCGCATCCGCCATGCCGTACGGGTGCCAGGCCCGGTCCCCGGGGCGGGCCACGGCGACGACGGCGGACAGCAGGCCTCCGGTGGCCTCGACGATCTCGATCACGCCGTCGGGGGTGGTGCCGGGGTCCTCGGCGATCTCGAACGGGACGTATCCGCTGGTCGCGCGCCCGGTGAGCTGGGCGGCGTAGGCGGTGAAATCGCCCGCGATGTGGACGGCGGTGTCGTAACAGCTCCACTCCAGCCCGGAAGCGGGGGTGGACCAGTCGAGGTGTGCCACTCCTCGGAGTGCCTGTGCGGTGAGGGACACGGCTCGGTCCACGGCATGGGGGGTCATGATCGTCATGGTCAGGACCCTAGGGTCGGCACCCGCCACCGGGCCAGCGGATTTCGGCCACCGCCGGGGGCCGTAGGACCGCGCTGACCCGGTCGGAGCGCGCGGCGAGGATGCCGAGCGGGACGGCGGGACCAGGGACAGGGTGGACATGGCCTCGGACCACAGGCCCACGGAGTCGACCAGCGCGAGGCCCGCGAAGGCGAGCGGGCCGCGCAGCCACCAGGCGGCGACGGCCAGGATCCCCGCGAACAGCAGCGGGGCGGGAAATGCCCGGAGGCGGGTTCGGGGAGGCCGTTGAGCATGCGCAGCAGGGTGGACTTGCCGGATTCCGACAGTCGGTTCCACTCTGAACGAGGCGTCGATGACGGCGGCCGTCGTACCGTCGGCGCGCCGCCTTCCGGAGGAGCGGGGAGGCGGCGGGCCGTGGAGCGGTCAGGCGTCACAAGGCGGTGCGGCGGGCGTGGAAGAGGCCCCAGCGCAGCATCCGGCGGTGGGTGATGTCCACCCAGAGGGGGAGGTTGTCCAGCAGGCCGTCCAGGTAGGCGGGGCTGATGACCTCGCGGAGTTCGCCGGTGCGGTCGCGCACCTCCTGGTCGAGGCGTGCGTAGTGGGTGACCAGGTGCTCGGTGAGGTCCTCGAAGTCGGCCTTCAGGCCGAGGTGGGAGAGGTGCTCCCCGTAGAACGAGGGCGTGGCCAGGGCCTGGACGCCCAGGCGGGAGAGTGCGGGGCGTACCGACTCGGCCGGGGTGGTCTCGGCCGCCATGATGTCGGAGAAGACCAGGGCCCCGCCCGGCTTGAGCACGCGTACCGCTTCACGCAGCGCGCCGGCCCGGTCGGGCACGTGGCACAGGACCTCCAGCGACCAGACCGCGTCGAAGCGGGCGGTCTCGTAGGGGAGGTGGCTCAGGGAGCCGGTGGTGACCTCGATCAGGTGCTCCAGCCCCCGTCGGGCGTTGGCCTCGCGGTGGCGGCGGTTGTGCTCCTGGCTCAGGTCCAGGGCCACCACCCGGCAGCCGAAGCGCTCGGCGAGCGCGCGGGACGATCCGCCGTAGCCCGCACCGAGGTCGAGCACCACGGCCTCGGGGCCGAGCAGGTCCGCGACGCGGTCCGCGGCGTGCCGCACCGTGCGGCGGGAGGCGTCCGCGATCGCCTCCCGCGGGTGGCCGTACAAGCCGACGTGGATGTCCTCCCCGCCCCAGACGGCGTCGTAGAAGGCATCGACATCCCCGGTCTCGTAGTAGCGGCGGGTGGAGGCCTCATGGGCAGATGCGCCGGCGGCGCCGGTGGCGTTCTCGGTCATGACGGGTGCATTCCCCTCGCCGACCCCACCGACTCCCGCCCGTCACTCGGCCGAGGCGTCCGGGAACCCCGGCACCGCCCTCCGCGGTCGTGACCTCACCGGCCTCGCCTGGTCAGCGCAGGGCGACCGCCGCGCCCGTGCGTTCGGTGGCGATCTTGACGGCGAAGCCGGCCAGTGCGGTGCCCATCACATAGCGGTGCAGGCGCTGCCAGAGCGGGTGGCGGGCGAAGAACCCGCTGACGGAGCCGGCCGTCACGATGAAGAACGCGTTGCCCGCGAGCCCGACCGCGATCTGCGTCAGCCCCAGCAGCAGCCCCTGCAGGCCGACGTGGCCGAGCTCCGGGTCGACGAACTGCGGCAGCAGCGAGATGTAGAGGACGGCCACCTTGGGGTTGAGCAGGCAGGTGAGGAAGCCCATCAGGAAGAGCTTGCGGGGCCGGTCCTGGGTCAGTTCCCGGGCGGCGAAGGCGGATCGGCCGCCCGGCCGGACGGCCTTCCAGGCCAGCCAGAGCAGGTAGCCCGCGCCGGCCAGCTTGATCGCCAGGTAGATCTCCGGCACCAGCGCGAAGACGGTGGCGATCCCGGCGGACACCGCGAAGAGGTAGACCAGGAAGCCGAGGCCGACACCGGCCAGCGAGACCAGCCCGGCCCGGCGGCCCTGGGCTATCGAGCGGGAGACCAGGTAAATCATGTTCGGCCCCGGCGTCAGCACCATGCCGAGCTCCACCAGCGCGATCCCCGCTATCGCTCCCAGCCCCATCACCGCATTGCCTCCGTACACATGTTCACCACCTGGACGCAACGCAACCTAGCAGCCCACGGGCGTGCGTCCCCTTCGTCGAGCGCGGCGACGGTGGGAGTGCCCCGGCGGATTTCTCCGTCCATCCGTCACATTCCCTTCTCGGGATCCGTCAGGGAGGTGGAACGGATCAACAGATGAAGAGGAGCACCCCATGCTGACCAACGTCATGTACGTGACGCTCTACGTCACCGACCAGGACCGCGCGCTGAGGTTCTACACGGAGCAGCTCGGCCTGGAGAAGCGCATCGACTACCCGGGCCCCGACGGACGTTTCCTCACGGTGGGCGTCCCCGGCACCCCGGTCGAGATCATCCTGTGGGCGCACCCCGCGGCGGCGGGGCAGCCGGCCGACCTGGTGCCGGGCGCGACTCCCGGGCCGGTCATCCTCGAGTCGGACGACCTCCGGGCGGACTTCAAGGTGTTCCGCGACCGCGGGGTGAGCTTCGACCAGCCGGAACCGGAGGACTACGGGTTCGGCGTCCGCATCGAGACGGCGGACCCGGACGGCAACCGCATCTCGCTGCGTGAGCGCGGCCGCCCGCGGACGTAACCGGTGTCATGCCCCGGCCGGGGCCCCTACAGCGTCGGGTAGTCGGTGTAGCCGCGGGCGTCGCCGCCGTAGAAGGTGGCGGCGTCCGGGGTGTTGTACGGGCCGCCGGCGCGCAGGCGGGCCGGCAGGTCGGGGTTGGCGAGGAAGAGGCTGCCGAAGGCGATGACGTCGGCGACGCCCTGCTCGATCAGGGCGAGGGCGCGGTGGTCGGTGGGGCCCTCGGTGGCCGGGTTGAGGATCAGCCGGCCGGAGAACTGCCCGCGCAGGGCGAGGGTGATCTCGCGGGTGCCGGCGGGCTCCATGACGTGCAGGTAGGCCAGGCCCAGCTGGTCGAGCTCCTTGGCCAGCGCCTCGTACGTCGGCCGCGGGTCGGGCTCGTCGATGTCGTTGAAGGCGTTTCCGGGCGAGATGCGCAGCGCGGTGCGGTCGGCGCCGATCTCGGCGGCCACGGCCTTGACGGCCTCGACGGCGAAGCGGATGCGGTTCTCGACGGTGCCGCCCCACTCGTCGGTGCGCCGGTTGCTGCCGGGGGCGAGGAACTGGTGGATCAGGTAGCCGTTGGCGCCGTGCAGTTCGACGCCGTCGAAGCCGGCCTCCACGGCGTTGCGGGCGGCGGTCGCGTAGTCGGCGACCGTCGCGCGCACCTCGGCGGCGGTCAGCTCGCGCGGGGTGACGAAGTCCTGGGGGCCGTCGGCGGTGAAGACCTGGCCCATGGCGGCGACGGGAGACGCGCCCACCGGTACGAGGCCGTCCGGGAGCAGGGAGGGGTGGCCGATCCGGCCGGTGTGCATGAGCTGCGCGAAGATCCGGCCGCCGGCGGCGTGCACCGCGTCGGTGACCCGGCGCCAGCCGGCGACCTGCTCGTCGCTGTGCAGCCCGGGGGTGAAGGGGTAGCCCTGGCCCACGGCCGAGGGCTGGATCCCCTCGGTGATGACGAGGCCGGCCGAGGCGCGCTGGGCGTAGTACTCGGCGGTGAGCTCGGTCGGCACTCCGCCCGCGGCCGCACGGCTGCGGGTCATCGGGGCCATGGCGATGCGGTTGGCGAGCGCGGCGCCGCCCATGTCGATCGGGTCGAAAGCACTGGTCATGACAGCCCTCACAGGATTAATTGGTCGGCCAATGATTGACCTCGACGCCCACCATACACCCATTCATTGGCCGACCAAGATAAAATGTTCCGAGGGTGTGTGCGGGATGCTGGAGCCCTGGGCGCGGGCTGAGAACGAGAGACGCGACGACGGGATCACGGGATGACGGGAGCCGAAGGATGACGACGCACGTCACGGAGGAGCGGGGCGGCACGGTGCCGCAGGGCTGTCCGGGGCCTCCGGGCGCGGTACTGGACGGGCCGGTCAGCCATTCCCTGAGCAGGGTGGCCCGGCTGCACCGCATAGCCGCGGGGCGACTGCTGCGGGACCTCGGCCTGCATCCGGGGCAGGAGTTCGTGATGATGCACCTGTGGGACAACGGGCCCGTGCGCCAGTCGGAGCTGATCAAGAGCGTGGGCCTGGATCCGTCCACCGTGACGAAGATGCTCCAGCGCCTTGAGCAGGCGGGCCACGTCCGCCGGAGCCCCGACCCGGCCGACCGCCGGGCGTCCCTGGTCGAGGCCACGGAGACCAGCTGCGGGCTGCTCCAACAGGTCCGGGAAGCCTGGGCCGAGCTGGAACGCCAGACCCTGGCCGGACTGGACGAGGCCGAGGGCGCGGAGCTGCTGCGGCTGCTCCAGAAGGTCGAGGGCACGCTGTGCGCCCAGGCGGCCGCCGACCCCCAGTTCCGGGCGGAGACCGGGGGCCGCTGAGGCGCCGGGTCGTCCCGGCCCCCGCGGCGCCCGGCGCGCTACGGAGCGGACGTGTAGCCGCGGGTGCGGACGAGGTCGCGGGTGAGCCGGGTGAAGGCCCGTGCGGCGGCGCTGCGGTAGGCGCCCTCGCGGTGCAGGAGGGCGACGGTGCGGGCCGGAAGGGGAGGGTCGAGGGGGACGGGGGTGAGGTGGGGGTGGTCGTGGGCGAGGGCGTCGGGCAGGACGGTGGCCAGGCCGGTGCGCCGGACGATCTCGGTGAGGGCCTGGATGGAGTTGGCCTCCACCGTGATGCGCGGGGCGGCCCGGTGGCGGGCGAAGTAGGCGTCGATGTGCCCGCGGGTGGCGAAGTCGGCGGTGAGCAGGGCGAGTTGCCGGTCCTGGAGGGCCTCGACCGGTAGGGGGCTGGGCATCGTCCGGGCGCGCGGCGTGCCGATGACGAGGCTGAGGGTCTCGGTGAACAGCTCGGTGGCGGCGATGCCGGGCAGGTGGGCACCGGCGAAGGCGATGCCGAGGTCGAGGTCGTCGGCGTGCAGGGCCGCTTCGATGCGGTCCTGGGCCATCTCCATGAGGGTGAGGCCGACGCCGGGGTGCCGGGCGTGGAGCTCGGCGGTGAGCGGGCCGACCAGGTAGGCGGTGAAGGTCGGGGTGACGCCCAGGCGCAGGTGGCCGCGGGAGAGGTCCTGGACGTCGTGGACGGCCCGCTCGGCGGCGGCCAGGTCGCGCAGCGCGCGCCGGGCGTGGTCGGTGTAGACGGCGCCGGCGTCGGTGAGCCGCACCGTGCGGCCGCCGCGGTCCAGCAGCTGCACCCCCAGGGTCCGTTCCAGCTGTTTGATCTGCTGGGAGAGCGTGGGCTGCGAGATGTGCAGCTCCTCGGCGGCGCGGGTGAAATTGCCGTGTTCGGCCACGGCGAGCAGATAGCGCAGGTGGCGCAGTTCGAGAGCAGCCATGCAGGTAACTATAGATGTGAGCAATGGCTTCTATGTTCAGCAGCTCTTGGACACTATAGATGGAGGTCATGCATGGTGGATCTCATCAGCCCACAGGGGCCGATCACCACCCGGAGGGAGTGACCATGCAGGACCTCACCGACGGCGTCGCCCGTTTCCAGCGGGACGTCTTCCCGGCCAAGGCGGAGCTCTTCGCACACCTGGCCACGCACCACACACCGCACACGCTGTTCATCGGCTGCTCCGACGCCCGTGTCGTGCCGGAGCTGATCACCGGAGCCGAGCCGGGCGACCTGTTCGTCATCCGCACCGCCGGCAACCTGGTGCCCGCCTACGGGCTCGAAGCCGACGGGGTGGCCGCGAGCATCGAGTACGCCGTCGCCGCGCTGGGCGTGGCGGAGATCGTGGTCTGCGGTCATTCGGGGTGCGGCGCGATGACGGCCCTCGCCGAGGGCCACGACCTGAGCGGCGCCCCGGCGATCGCCACCTGGCTCCGGCACGCGGATGCCCGTTCCACCGCCGCCGGTGACGTTCCCGCGCTGGTACGGCAGAACGTGCTCGCCCAACTGGCGAACCTGGCCACCCACCCCTCGGTCGCCCGCGCCCTGGCGGAGGAGAGGCTCCTCCTGCACGGGTGGGTCTACGACATCGCCACCGGCCGCGTCGAGGACCTGACCGGCGCCGGCCACGTGCTCGCGGCCTGACCCTCCCCCACCTCGCCCTCCCGCCCACGGCGGCCTGCCGGGAGCCCCGGACCCGCCTTCACCCCGAACCGTTCCACTTCACCCCCATCCCTTGCCCGTGAAGTGGCCACCGAGAAAAGGACGTACTGATCATGGTGCACGCCCAGTTCGACCCGACCGCCCGCGAGGCCCTGGCCGCCGCCGCCGTGGAGGCCAAGACCCGCAAGGACCTCTCCTGGCAGCAGATCGCCGACGCCTCCGGCCTGTCGGTGGCCTTCACCACCGCCGCCGTCCTCGGCCAGCACCCGCTGCCGGAGCAGGCCGCCACGGCCGTGGCGGAGCTGCTGGGTCTGGACGACGACGCGGCGATGCTGCTCCAGACCATCCCGGTCCGCGGTTCGATGCCCAACCGGATCCCGACCGACCCGACCATGTACCGCTTCTACGAGATGCTCCAGGTCTACGGCACGACACTCAAGGCGCTGGTCCACGAGCAGTTCGGCGACGGCATCATCTCCGCGATCAACTTCAGGCTCGACGTGAAGAAGGTCGCCGACCCCGAGGGCGGAGAGCGGGCCGTCATCACACTGGACGGCAAGTACCTGCCGACGAAGCCGTTCTGACGACCCGACGCATTCTCCTGTCACGGACCGACGGCCCCGGGGCGGCGGTCAGCCCGCCGCCGGGCCGGCCGGGCTCCCGCGGCGGTGCCGGCTGCGGGTGTGCCGGCTGCGGGTGTTCAGCGGCCGTACGCGGCTGCCGCGATGTCGACGAAGGACCGGATCAACGGGTTGCCGTCGCCTTCGTTCCACACCGCGACCACTCGGCTCGGTGCCATGTCGGTCAGCGGTACCACGGCCAGTTCCGCGGGCAGGTCGTGTCGAGCGCCGTGTCCGAGCGGGGCCAGGCCGACCGTGCCGTTCCACAGCACGGCCTGCAGGCATTCCTGTACGGCGCGCACGACGGGGCCCTCGCGCGGCCTGCCGCCGTTCCAGTACGACTGCCAGACGGGGTCGGTGCCGTCCGGGAAGCGGAACCAGCTGCGGTCGCCCAGCTCGGACAGCCGCAGCCGGTCCCGGCGGGCCAGCGGATCGTCGGCGCGCAGGACCACGCCGACCGGATCGGTGCGCAGCACACGCACCGTCAGGGCGGTTTCGTCGAACGGCGCCCGGGTCAGGACGACGTCGACCAGTCCCGCGCGCAGCCCGCACGTGGGGTCGGTCAGGTCGGTGTCGCGGACGCGGACGTCGATGCCGGGGTGGCTCCGGCGGTAGGCGGCGGCCAGCCTGGACACTCCCGGGTCGGTGCCGTCGCCCAGGATGCCGACGGTGAGGGTCGCGACGCCGGCGGCCGCGCTCACGCGTACACGGAGGCGGTCGGCCCGGCCGAGCAGGGCCCGCGCCTCGTCGAGCAGTACCGTGCCCGCCGGAGTGAGCGTGACGCCGGTGGGTGAGCGCGCGAGGAGCACGGCGCCGAGCTCAGCCTCCAGCTGTCTGATCGCCCGGCTCAGCGGCGGCTGGCTCATGTGCAGCCGGGTGGCGGCCCGGCCGAAGTGGAGTTCCTCGGCGACCGCCACGAAGTAGCGCAAGGTCCGTAGCTCCACGCTGCAACGATACCCGCCGGGTATCGGTTCCACGGGATCGGTCCTGGACACCGGCAGGGCCCTGGCGGTGCACTCGTGGGCATGACCGAAGAAGCCAAGTCCAGCGGACACCAGGCCCGCCCCGCCGTATCGGTGGTGCGTCCCGGCGACGGCGAGACGATCGTTCTGGGCACCACGCGCATGCGCGTCCTGGAGGACGGCAGCCACACCGGGCACCGCCTCGCGATCGCCGAGTCCGTCCTCGCCCCGCACACCGAAGGACCGCCGCAGCACCGCCACGGCCGGCACGACGAGGGCTTCTACGTCCTCTCCGGCACCGTCCGGTTCACCGTCGGGGACGAGGACCACGACGCCACCGCGGGCACGCTCGTGGTGGTTCCGCCCGGCACCCCGCACACCTTCGCCAATCCGACCGACCAGCCCGCCGTCCTGCTCAGCACCTTCACCCCCGACCTGTACGTGCAGTACTTCCGGGACCTCCAGGAGGTGCTCGCCGACGGCCGGCCGTTGACCCGCCGGGCGAACCTCGACGCGATGGCCCGCTACGCGACCGAGCCCGCCGCCGGCCCCGCCTGAGGCCCACGGGCGGAACGGCCCGGGCCGTCCGCTCCGGCCCGCTACCGCCGGGGATGCGAGCCCCCGGGGAGCTCCGCGGGCGGCGCGCGGTCTGTCGTCGCGGCCGCGCGGGGTGGTAGACCTGCTGCCGGAACCCGTGACCGCCTGGGAGCAGAGGGAGTACGGCCGTGCCGGACATCAGGATCGGGGTCCTCGGATACGGCCTGCGCGGGGCCCTGGCCCGGACGGCGCACCGGCCGGGCCGGGGCGCCGTGGTGGCCGCGGTCGCCGATCCCG